>DATBNI010000135.1:0-4137 GCA_036554425.1 Psychromonas sp. | reverse complement strand
GTTGTTTTAATCTCGCTCTCAGGTTCCTGCGCTGCTTGTGCCGCCGCCTGTTTTTTAGCTTTAGCGCGTGCAATGGCGGCGGCTACCGCATCTTTTTTGTTATCTGTTGTTTTACTTTCACTCTCAGGCTCTTGTGTCGCTTGTGCTGTGTCTGCTAAGCGCTGTTTTTTAGCTTTAGCGCGTTCAAGTGCGGCTGTAATTAAGTCTTGTCCGCCATTTGTTTCTTTTGACTGTTGTTTGCGCTTTTCTGCTGCTGCCTGATGCTTAGCTTGGCGTTCTAATTTCGCTTGTTCTAACCGGGCTGCTCTATTTTCATGGCGAATCCGTGCTGTTTCCGCTTTTTTGGCTTCCTGCTGTGCGTTTCTAATTTCAGCTTTTGCTACCCTGTAATATTCAACCAGTGGAATATTACTGGGGCAGACAAAGGCACAGGCACCGCACTCAATACATGATGGAAGGTTATATTCATCTAATTTTTGATGATCCTGGCTTTTGGAATACCATAAAAGTTGCTGAGGTAATAAAACTGCCGGGCAAACATCTGAACATTCTCCGCAGCGGATGCAGGGCATTTCTGCGGGCGGCTCCGGCATTTCTTGAGGCGTTGGCACCAGGATACAGTTGCAAATTTTACTCACTGGAATATCAGTATGGGTAATAGTAAAACCCATCATCGGACCACCGATAAGCAGCTTTTGCAGGTGTTTTTCTTGCACTCCGTACTGCTCAAGGAGGTATTGAATGGGTGTACCTATCCTGACACTGGCATTACCTTTCTTTTTAACTGCCTCACCCGTTAAGGTGACAATGCGGGAGGTAAGAGGTTTGCCGTCAATAATGGCCTCTTTAACCGCAAACACAGTACCGACGTTTTGCATTACAATGCCCAGAGCCGTGGGATGTTTACCAACTGGGATCTGTTGTCCGGTAATTATTTCAATTAATTGTTTTTCACTGCCCGACGGATAACAGGTTGCTATAATGCGCACGATCAAGTTTTCCTGCAGCGATTCGGGGGCTCGTTTAATAGCGAGTTTAATAGCGGCAATGGCCTGCACTTTGTTATCTTCAATGGCGAATACGGTTAAGGTTGGTTTTAGAATATGCTGTAAAATTTCGATCCCGGCAATGATTTCATCAGCATGCTCCTGTATTAATCTGTCATCTGCCGTGATATAGGGTTCGCACTCAATAGCATTGACGATCAATAGTTTAACATTATGCGCATCGCTTAACTTTAAATGACTGGGAAAGCCACCACCACCCAGCCCGACAATACCTGATTGCTGAATTAATTCGATCAGTGGGGCAGCCGGTTGGGTTTGATAATCCTGCGGCTTTATATAAGCAATACTTCTGTCTAAGCCGTCGGTTTCAATAACGATTGATAATACAGCTAAGCCGGAAGGGTGGAGGTCGGCCCGTTTCTCTATTGCGCAAACAACACCTGAACTGCTGGCGTGCTGTACAACCATCGCCCCATAAACTTTACTTAATGCTTGGCCCTTTAAGACAGGATCTCCCACTTTAACTAATAATTCAGGGATGTAACCCTTGTGCTCAACGGCAATGACTAAATAGGGAGGAATACCCGCGTCAGTAATGGCACTTTGGTTGCTTTGTAGTTTGTTCTCCTGAGGATGAATACCACCATGGAAAGACCACTGCTTGCCAGATGAAACTTGCGCGAGTTGCTCGTCACTGAGAAGATTTATTGATTTTGTCGTCATGTTACGGCTCAGTTGTGGTTTTTGTTGGTATACGGTTCAATTCCCATTGCCAATTTTGGGTGGTTAATGCGATTGGCAGCATATCAATGCAATCGGTCGGGCAGGGGGCAACACAAAGCTCACAGCCGGTGCACTCATCGGTGATCACCGTATGCATTTGTCTTGTTGCACCTAAAATGGCATCAACCGGACAAGCCTGGATACATTTTGTGCAACCGATACATTCATCTTCACGAATAAAGGCGACTAATTTGGGTTTTTCCTCAGCTTCCACATCTTTTGGCTCGACCCCCATGCGTTCCGCGAGTTTGCGCATTACGGCGTCCCCTCCCGGAGGACATTTATTAATATCATCACCATTGGCGATCGCCTGTGCATAAGGTTTACAGCCGGGATAACCGCATTGACCGCATTGGGTCTGCGGTAAAATAGCATCCAGTTCTTCAACAATAGGATCCGTTTTTACTTTAAAGCGGATTGAAGAGTAACCTAATAAAGATCCAAAAATGACGCCTAAAACGGCAAAGGTTAAAATAGCGATAGTTATACTGATTATCATTTTATAATTACTCCGCTACTTAATCAGACCGGTGAAGCCCATAAATGCAAGAGACATTAATCCTGCGGTGATCATCGCGATTGATCCTCCTTTGAAGGGTAAAGGTATATCTGAAGCGGCTAAACGTTCACGCATTGAGGAAAAAACCACTAATACTAATGAAAAACCGACCCCTGCGCCAAAGCCGTAAATAATCGACTCAACAAAATCATGATTTTCATTAATATTCAGTAATGCTAAGCCTAAAATAGCGCAATTAGTGGTTATCAGTGGTAAAAAGATCCCTAACAATCGGTATAAGGTGGGGCTGGTTTTGTGCATTACCATTTCCGTGAACTGTACAACAACAGCAATCACCAAAATAAACCCCAGTGTTTGTAAATAAACCAGATCTAAGGGTAATAAAATATATTTGTTAACAATATATGACACGGCAGCCGTTAAGGTTAAAACAAAGGTTGTGGCAAATGACATGCCAACAGCTGTTTCTATTTTATTAGAAACACCCATAAAGGGGCATAAGCCTAAAAATTTGACCAGTACGAAGTTATTAACTAGGACAGTACCAATAAACAGTAAAAAATAATCGCTCATAAGAATTTAATTCCACTACCTTTATAGGTGTATTTAGCGGGTTCTAACAGGCCAGTATGATAACAATAAAATAGTAAATGATCAGTGTAAAAAATACAAAGCTAAGGAAGTTTTTAAGTTTATTATGTTAGCTACTTGGATATTATTATCACTGTGTAGGATAATTTTCATAAAATGCAAAAAACTGACTCTTTTATTGTATTTTTAGGAGGCATTTCATATTTACAAACACTTAATAACCACCCTAATTTAAAATTGATTTACATCAATATGTACATATATGGTGTTATGTATAGTACCTGCCCACTAGATGTTGTGTCTATCTGTTTTTTTTGGAGCTCTTTATGAAACCTGTTGTTATCAAACGTGATGGTAGCCAAGCCCCCTTCAACGCCCTGCGCATCGCAGAAGCAATATTAAAAGCCTCCGGTGCAGCACGCTGTAAAGGCGTCGACGCATTTGCGATTGCAGAAGAGGTCAAAGACAAACTTAATGGCCTGGTGGAAGTTGATATTCATCATATTCAAGATGCGGTAGAGGAATCTTTAATGAAAAGCGGACATACGGAGCTTGCACGTATTTATATTGAATACCGTCATGATCGCGACCTTGCCCGTGAGCGTAAGAGCCATTTAAATAGCGAAATTTATGGTTTGATTGAACAAAGTAATGCTTCATTACTGAATGAAAATGCCAACAAAGACAGTAAAGTCATCCCCACACAGCGCGATCTGTTGGCGGGGATAGTGGCTAAACATTATGCTAAATCCTATATCCTGCCCCGCGATGTGGTACGGGCTCATGATAAGGGTGAAATACATTATCACGATTTAGATTATGCGCCATTTTTCCCTATGTTTAACTGTATGTTAATTGATATTAAAGGCATGTTTACCCAGGGGTTTAAAATGGGGAATGCAGAAATTGAAGAGCCTAAATCAATTTCAACGGCAACGGCGGTTACGGCACAAATTATCGCCCAGGTTGCCAGTCATATTTATGGCGGTACGACAATCAACGGTATAGATACAATACTTGCACCTTATGTCACTATCAGTTACAAAAAACATTTAAAAATAGCAGAGCAGTGGGGGATAGTTGATCCAAAAGCTTATGCGACACAGCAAACAGAAAAGGAGTGTCTGGATGCTTTCCAATCTCTTGAGTATGAAGTTAATACCTTGCATACCGCAAACGGACAAACACCTTTTGTCACCTTTGGTTTTGGCTTAGGGACAAGCTGGGAAGCTCGTT
>DATBNI010000098.1:0-1650 GCA_036554425.1 Psychromonas sp. | reverse complement strand
TTTAAATAAAAAAGAGAAGCTTTAATATGCTGTTCTATCTGGCACTGCCCTGCACCTTATTAATATTTTTCTCCAGTAAGGCTTTATACGCAATTAAACCCTGGGCAATATTCCATCCTTTTTTATTATCTGTTTCATCCTTGTTATTACTGCATTATTTTCTTAAATTAGATTATTCAGAATATGCGCGGGGTACTTCTCTACTGACCGCTTTATTAGAGCCCACAGTGGTGATCCTCGCATTGCCTCTTTATCTGCAACTGCACCTGATTAAAGAGAAATTTAATATCATTTTAAGCGCTTGTTTGTTAGCCGTGTTGGTCGCTTTTGGTTGTGCATTATTTCTTATGCCACTTTTAGGGGCTGATTTGGTGACTGCTGCTTCCTTGGCAGGGCAACATGTTACTACGCCGATCGCGATGGAAATCAGTCAGAGTTTAAACGGGATTGTTTCATTAACTGCCGCGATGGTGGTTTGTGTTGGTATTCTCGGAGCAAGTGTTGGTCTGGTTTTTGTTAAATTATGCGGGGTTAAAGATAATCAGGCTCAGGGAGTTGCAATGGGTTGTGCTGCGCACGTGCTTGGCACCGCCAAAATAATGGAAACAGATAAAGTGGCTGGCGCTTTCGCGTCTATTTCACTTATTATCTGCGCAATTTTATCAGCCATTTTGATGCCGCTGTTATACGCTTTACTTTATTAACAAAAAAACCGAAGATTAACTTCGGTTTTTTGAGTTTGCGTATGCCCAAACTACTTGAATTTTCATCTTCAAGTAGTTTGGGCAGTTATAAAACTAATCAGCAGCGTAGCCATTAGCGGGTAAGATTAAACCATCTAATAGGGCATGATTATTGACCATACTTAAACGGCCAGACAAAAACCACTGTATGGCTAAAGGGTAGATTAAATGTTCTTGAGTTAATACTCGCTCGGCCAGATCTTCCGCGCTGTCTTCACTGAAAATAGGCACTCTAGCTTGTAAAACAGTGGCCCCGGAATCTAATTCTTCCGTGACAAAATGAACGCTTGCGCCATGCGCTGAATCACCTGCGTCGATAGCTCTTTGGTGGGTATTTATACCCTGATACTTAGGCAATAAAGACGGGTGGATATTAAGCATCTTACCCGTATATTGATCAATAAATTGAGCTGATAATATGCGCATAAAACCCGCCATCACTATCAAATCTGGTTGGTATTGGTCAATTTCCCGGCTTAACAAAGTATCATATTGCTCGCGTGAACTAATGCCCTTGCTGATAATCGCCTTATGCTTAATGCCCGCATCCTGAGCGCGCTGTAAACCATAGGCATCTGCTTTATTGCTTAACACTGCAACAATTTCGATATGTTGATTATTCAGCTCGGTATTATGCAGCTTATCAATGATGTTTTGCAGGTTACTGCCGTTACCAGAGAGCAGAACGACAATTTTTTTCGTTGCTAAAGTTGCCATAATAATTTAGTTAATCTCTACTTGTGCTTCATTTTCTGTTGCGTCTTCGATATGACCAAGCACCCAGGCATTTTCACCTTGAGCTGTTAATATTTCAACCGCTCTGTGTTTTTCTGCGCTAGGCACAACAATCACTAAACCAACACCACAGTTAAATGTACGGTACATTTCTTCTGTTTTGACGTTACCA
>DATBNI010000054.1:0-1608 GCA_036554425.1 Psychromonas sp. | reverse complement strand
AATGGATGTGCAGGTTAAAGGTGATTTACACATAGACGACCACCATAGTGTTGAAGATACCGCCCTTGCACTTGGCGAGGCATTAAAAAAAGCCCTCGGAGACAAACGCGGTATCGGTCGTTTTGGATTTGTATTGCCCATGGATGAAACTAAAGCCAGTTGTACATTGGATTTATCCGGCCGTCCGTTCCTTAAATTTAAAGCGCAGTTTCCACGTGAATTAGTCGGCACTATGTCAACTGAAATGGTTGAACACTTTTTCTATTCCCTGGCGCAAGCGATGGGCGCAACCCTGCACCTTGAAGTTGAAAAGGGTAATGCGCATCATATGGTTGAAGGTTTATTCAAAACATTTGGCCGTACCCTTCGCCAGTGTATACAAGTGGTAGGAAACGACTTACCTTCAAGCAAAGGTGTTTTATGAAAATAGTCATTATTGATACCGGTTGCGCCAACCTTTCTTCGGTGAAATTTGCCATTGAACGTTTGGGTTATAAGGTGACAGTCAGTAAAGATCCGGCCATTTTACATCAGGCAGATAAGTTGTTTTTACCCGGTGTAGGCACCGCAAAAGAAGCGATGGCTAATTTAATTGAGCGCGATTTAGTCGGGCAGATTAAAGCCTTAACCCAACCTGTTCTGGGGATCTGTTTAGGCATGCAAATATTGGCGACCGCCTCGGAAGAAGGTTTCGGTGATCAACCTATTATTAAAACATTAGGTATTATTGATGGCCATATAGAAAAAATGGAGGTTGCGCCATTACGCTCTCCGCATATGGGCTGGAATCAGGTCACCCCTAAACTCGATCACCCTTTATTTAAAGATATTCCTGCGGGCAGTTACTTCTATTTTGTACACAGTTATGCCCTGCCGGTCAATGACAATACCATTGCCAGTTGCGAGTATGGTACGCCGTTTACTGCTGCGGTTAATAAAGATAATTTTTACGGGGTGCAGTTTCACCCCGAGCGCTCTGGTAAAGCCGGCGCGCAACTGATTAAAAACTTCCTGGAGCTTTAATATGATTATTCCGGCACTCGATCTTATCGATGGCAAAGTTGTGCGTTTATATCAAGGTGATTACGCACAAAAAACCGTTTACAGTGATGATCCGCAAAGCCAGTTTACGCTTTATAACCAGCAGGGTGCAGATTGGTTGCACCTGGTTGATTTAGACGGCGCGAAAGATGTGACTAAACGCCAGCTGAAGGTGATTGCCAGCCTGATTGCCAACACCCCTGCTAAAATCCAAATTGGCGGAGGTGTACGCACCGAGCAGGACGTAAAAGATCTCTTAGATGCAGGCGCGCAGCGTGTGGTTATCGGTTCAACAGCGGTAAAAGAGCCGGCCATGGTGGCAGCCTGGATGAAAAAATACGGCGCTGAACATATAGTATTAGCCCTGGATATCAACATCGACGCACAAGGTAATAAAATTGTGGCGGTTTCCGGGTGGCAGGAAGACAGCGGTCAAAGCATAGAATCATTGCTGGATATCTATTTGGCAGTGGGTTTGAAACATGTACTTTGTACCGATATTTCAAAAGACGGTACCTTAACTGGTTCAAACGTTGATCTATACAAAGAGATGGCCGCAGCTTACCA
>DATBNI010000040.1:0-11200 GCA_036554425.1 Psychromonas sp. | reverse complement strand
ATAGCGGATCAATTAGACAAAAAAATTCAACTTAAAAACGATAATTTACTTACTGTGCTCCTATCTGGGAAAGCGCATCAAATTGACAAAAGGCTTTCCCGCATATGATGATATCGCGTTACAAAGCTGTTACAAATGTGTTACAAAATGTTACAAGATTGATCTGTTTCTGTGATTTAACTCCTTACCTATCCAGGCCTAGTTGGTTATGATTCCGTTTTCTAACTGACCTCGCTTTTATTCTTAACAGTATATTAATATTGTGCTGACAAAAATAACGGCTCTTTGGTAAGTTCCATTCTGATCAGCAGTTCGGCTGTCAGATAATTTTAGTCAAGGAAATATCACATGAAAATTTCAAAACTATTTTTAAGTATTTCATTAGCATTGGGCCTAACAGCCGGCGCTCAAGCCGCAGAAATTGAAGTGCTTCACTATTGGACTTCAGGCGGTGAAGCTAAATCTGTTGCCGAACTAAAAAAAATGCTAGAAGCGAAGGGGCATGAATGGAAAGACTTCGCAGTGGCAGGCGGTGGTGGTGAAAGTGCCATGACGGTACTTAAAACACGTGTTGTTTCAGGTAACCCACCTGCAGCAGCGCAAATCAAAGGGCCAAGCATTCAGGAATGGGGTGACGAAGGTGTATTGGCTAACCTTAGCTCTGTCGCTCAGGCCGAAGGCTGGGATAAATTGCTCCCCGGTGTGGTTGCAGACGTTATGAAATACGATGGCAAATATGTTGCCGTTCCCGTTAACGTACACCGTGTAAACTGGATGTGGGTAAACCCGGAAGTGTTCAAAAAAGCAGGCGCAAACGTGCCAACAACCTGGAAGGAATTCTTTGTTGCTGCTGATAAAATTAAAGCGGCAGGCATGACGGCCGTTGCCCACGGCGGGCAGCCTTGGCAAGACGCAACTATGTTTGAATCCGTTGTATTAGGTGTGGGTGGTGCTGAGTTTTATAACCAGGCATTTGTTGAGTTAGATCCTAAAGCATTAAACAGCTCAACCATGATTGACGCCCTTAATACTTTCCATAAAATCAAGAACTACACAGATGCAGGTTCCCCTGGACGTGACTGGAATCTTGCGACAGCCATGGTTATCAATGGTGAAGCCGGCATGCAGTTTATGGGAGACTGGGCAAAAGGTGAATTTACTGCCGCAGGTAAAGTACCAGGTAAAGACTACATCTGTACGGCCGCACCGGGCACAGCAGGCGATTTCACCTTTAATATCGACAGTTTTGTGATGTTTAATCTGCAGGACAAAGAACAACAGAAAGGTCAAAATGACCTGGCTAGCACTATCCTAAGCGTTCCTTTCCAGGAAGTATTCAACCTCAACAAAGGATCTATTCCTGCGCGTTTGAATATGTCTATGGATAAGTTTGATGATTGTGCAAAACTGTCGGCAAAAGATTTTGTCAAAACAGCTAAAGCAAATACCTTAGTGCCAAGTATGGCGCACGGTATGTCAACCTTCGCTTCAACTCAAGGTGCTATCTACGACACTGTTACTGAGTTCTACAACTCAGATTCAATTACCGCAGAAGAAGCAGCAGAAAAACTAGTAAAAGCAGTCGCAGCAGCTAAATACTAAATAAGGTCTGCTCGTTTAGACCTTGCGGATCTCAGAGTATTTCAGCTGAGATCCGACTTTTGCTTTTCGCTGTACAGGAGATTAATCTAGTGAAGAAAAAATCCAGCGCCCCGCGTCAATCCCTTGGGAATTTTTTACCAAAACTGGTAGTGGCGCCTACTTTTGTCGTTGCAGTTATTTTTATCTACGGTTTTATGTTTTTAAATGCGTGGTTATCCTTTAGCTCATCACGTATGTTGCCAACCTATGATTGGGCCGGCACCATACAATACGAAAAACTGTTTGCCAATGATCGCTGGTGGGTCGCCGCTGAAAACCTCCTGCTGTTTGGTGGTTTGTTCATTGTTATCTGTTTACTGCTTGGATTATTTCTGGCCATTTTTTTGGATCAGAAAATTCGTGCCGAAGGTGCTATCCGCACCATCTATTTATACCCTATGGCACTTTCTTTTATTGTTACCGGTACCGCCTGGAAATGGATCCTCAATCCGGAACTGGGCATTCAGCGTTTAGTACGCGAAATGGGCTTTGAATCCTTCACCTTTGACTGGCTGGTCAATACCGAAATGGCGATTTATACCGTTGTTATCGCGGGGGTCTGGCAATCCTCCGGTTTTGTGATGGCGCTGTGCCTCGCAGGTTTACGCGGAATCGATGATAATATTATCAAAGCCGCTAAAGTTGATGGCGCTTCGATGCCGCTCATCTACCGGAAAATAATTATTCCGGGACTGCGCCCGGTATTTTTCAGTGCCTTGATTGTACTGACGCACATTGCTATCAAAAGCTTTGATTTGATTGTTGCCTTAACAGGAGGCGGCCCGGGTTTTGCAACCGACGTGCCTGCTACCTTTATGTATACTTATTCCTTCACTCGCGGACAAATCGGACTTGGGTCGGCAGCTTCCATGATGATGTTAATGGCAGTCGCAGCCATTATTGTGCCTTACCTGTATTCGGAACTAAGGGAGAAGAAAGATGAGCATTAATAGAGTATTGATTTATAGCGTACTGACCTTTGTCGCGCTTTTATATTTATTGCCGCTGGTTGTTATGCTTATCACCTCACTTAAGGACTTGGATGAGATCCGTTCAGGCACCCTATTATCTTTGCCGCAGTCATTGAATTTTGATGCTTGGGGTAAAGCCTGGGGAACAGCCTGTACCGGCGTGAGCTGTGAAGGTTTAAAAGGCTACTTCTGGAATTCTGTGCTGATCGTTGTACCGGCCGTCGCGATTTCTACCGTGTTAGGCGCATTGAATGGTTATGTGCTGACGAAATGGAAGTTCAGAGGCAGTGATCTGTTTTTTGGTATGCTCTTAATCGGCACTATGATTCCGTTTCAGGTGATCCTGTTACCCATGGCGCGCACCTTGGGCTTCTTTGGTTTGTCAGGCACCACTTCAGGGTTAATCATGGTGCACATTATTTATGGTCTGGCATTTACCACTCTGTTTTTCCGCAATTATTACATCAGTATTCCCACTGAATTAGTGAATGCGGCACGTATTGATGGGGCAGGTTTTTGGCTGATTTTCTTCCGGATTATTCTGCCCGTATCAATACCTATTATAGTTGTGTCGGTGATCTGGCAGTTCACACAAATTTGGAACGACTTCTTGTTTGGCGTCGTTTATTCCTCCGGTGATTCGCAGCCGATTACGGTTGCGCTGAATAATCTGGTCAATACCAGTACGGGTATTAAAGAATATAACGTTGATATGGCCGCGGCTATTATTGCTGCACTACCTACCCTGCTCGTGTATGTGGTAGCCGGTAAGTATTTCGTTAAAGGTCTCACAGCGGGTGCTGTTAAAGGATAAGGAACACTATTATGCACGCTTTAAAAATACAAAATGTTGAAAAAACCTACGGCAAAGTTAATGTGCTGAAGGGAATAAATATTGAAATAGAACCGGGACAATTTTTAATTTTAGTTGGCCCCTCCGGCTGTGGTAAATCGACCCTGTTAAATATGATAGCAGGTTTAGAAGAAGTGACTAACGGCAATATTTTAATCGGTGATCGGAATGTAACGCATCTAGATCCAAAAGACCGTGATATTGCGATGGTATTTCAATCCTATGCGCTCTACCCGAATATGACGGTTCGCCAGAATATTTCATTCGGTTTGGAAATACGCAAGACTGAAAAATCTGAGCAGAAAGTCATCGTCGATAAAGTGTCAAAGTTACTGCAGATTGAACCCTTGCTGGACCGCAAACCAAAGCAGCTATCAGGCGGGCAGCGCCAGCGTGTGGCCATGGGGCGAGCCTTAGCCCGTGATCCTTCAATCTTCTTGTTTGATGAACCCCTATCAAATCTTGATGCCAAGTTACGTGTCGAGATGCGCAGTGAAATCAAGGAATTGCATCAACGTGTTGGAACAACCATAGTATACGTCACCCATGATCAGATTGAAGCCATGACCTTAGGTGATGTAATCGCGGTAATGAAAGACGGTGAAATACAGCAAATGGGCTCACCGCAGGAGATCTATGACAACCCACGCAATCAGTTTGTCGCCGGTTTTATGGGCAGTCCTTCAATGAACTTTATTCCTTGTCGGATTGAGCAAGTAGAGGGTGTGATGCAGATAGGTTTGGAAAGTGCCGGTGAGCAGCATCAAGTGATCATTAAGCAAACTATTCCAGGGCTAGCGTCCTATGCAGGCAAAAACGTGGTGCTTGGTATTCGCCCGGAACAAATCACTCAGCAGGGTGAAGACAAAGTTGATAGCGCCATGCTTGATTGCGCCGTTGAAATTATTGAGCCGACCGGCCCAGATACGCAGATTACAGCGAGAATCAATGGGGTAAAAACAATTTGCCGTATTCACCCAACCGCCGAATGTAAGTTAGATGAATTGATGCCGCTGATGCTGGACATGTCAAAAGTGGTATTTTTTGATCCCGATACGAAGCAGCGTATTTACTGACCTTTGCGGTAGTTGAATTAAGCGATAATTGTCCCATTTGGCTTTTGCTGGCGGGCGCAATAAGAAGTTTAAGCTTATATTGATTAAACCTTGGCTGTATTTTTGATCAGCATTTTTACAGAAAAAAAACCACAAACAAGTTTGTGGTTTTTTAACAGGAGAAAATAAATTTAAGATTCGTTATGCAGCTCTAGACTGGCAATTTCTTCTTTCTGCTCTTGAATGATTTTAGCATCTTCACTGCGCAAACCTTGAACATAATCAAAGTAATTCTGATCAATATCGCCGGTAACATAGATACCATCAAACACTGAACACTCAAAATCATCGGTATCAGGATTTTGTTTGCTCAGCGAATCCTTGAGATCTTGTAAATCTTGGAAAATAAGCGCGTCAGTACCGATACAATCGCTGATCTGTTCGACCGTGCGGTTATAAGCAATTAACTCACTGGCTGTTGGCATATCAATGCCGTATACATTGGGATGACAAACTTGCGGCGCAGCGGAAGCGAGGTACACTTTTTTAGCACCGGCATCGCGCACCATTTCTACAATCTGTTCCGATGTAGTACCACGGACTATTGAGTCATCCACTAATAAAACCGCTTTACCTTTAAACTCAGCTGAAATTGGATTTAATTTACGGCGAACCGCATTACGACGCTGTGTTTGCCCCGGCATAATAAAGGTTCTGCCAATATAACGGTTTTTTACAAACCCCTGACGATAAGGCAATCCCATTTCTAATGATATTTCCAGCGCAATATCATTAGAGGTTTCAGGGATGGGTATAACGACATCAATGTCTAAATCAGCCCATTCACGTTTTATTTTTGCGCCCAATTTACGGCCCATTTCTAAACGCGCTTCATAAACAGAAATACCGCTTAAGGTGGAATCCGGACGCGCTAAATAAACATATTCGAAAACACAAGGTGATAAGCGCGGTTTTTCAGCGCATTGTTGCGTGAATAACTGCCCATCTTCGGTGATATAAACGGCCTCACCGGGTTCAACGTCTCGCATCACTTCAAAACCAATAGTATCAAGACCAACACTTTCCGAAGCAACAATATATTCTAAGCCACCCTCAGCAGTCTTACGAGAGCCTAAAACTAACGGGCGGATACCATAGGGATCCCGAAATGCAACCATGCCGTGGCCAATGATCAATGATACAACAGCATATGCACCTTTAACGGTTTTATGAACCGAACCGATAGCAGCAAACACATCTTCTGGGACCAATTGAGCATTTTCAACTTTATCAAGCTCGGCAGCAAAAATATTTAACAGCACTTCAGAATCGGACGTTGTATTGATATGACGGCGGGACTTAACTAATGACTCACGTAAACTTTGGGCGTTGGTTAAATTCCCGTTATGTGCGAGAGAAATTCCCCAAGGAGAGTTAACATAAAATGGTTGAGCTTCTGCAGCACTGGAACTGCCCGCAGTCGGATAGCGAACATGGCCTATCCCAATATTGCCTTTTAAACGTTGCATATGTTTAGAATCAAAAACATCTTTCACCATGCCATTCGCTTTACGTTGTTTAAAATTATTATCCGAAATAGTGACGATGCCGGCGGCATCTTGCCCACGGTGTTGTAGTACGGTCAACGCATCATAGATACTTTGATTAACGGGAGTTGATCCAACTATACCAACGATTCCACACATAAATAAGGCCTTAATTATTAGAAAAATAAGTTATATCAGTCATACCAAGTAACAGCTTACTTAATATGAATGTTATTGATTGTAAATTTTAAATCAGCGACAAAAGTCTTCTCGAAAGAATCTGCCTGTTATTAATTTAGGCAGAAATTTTATTCAAAAAACTCGAGGAGCTCTCAATATGTTGAAAGAACCACTCAATTATTATTCCAAACTCAGGTGCCAAAGTAGATCCCCTCCACCATTCGGTTTGGTTCAAATTGGTGAATGAGTCAATAAAAAACAACAGCGCACTAACCATTAACACACCACGAATGGCACCAAAGACAATACCCAGTAGTCTGTCCGTGCCGGATAACCCGGTGACAGCAACCAAGCGGTTAATAATGTAGTTGATTAAGGCGCCGAGTAATAACACCGCGATAAATAAAATCGCGATCGCTACAGAATTGCGAATTAATTGGTCTTCTAATTGCGTTAAATAGACTGCCACTTCAAGATAAAAATTACTGGCAATGAAAAAAGCGCAGAACCAAGTCGCTAAGGAGATGGCTTCTTTGGTAAAACCTCGTAATAAACTGATCAAAGATGAAACTGCTATAATGCCAAGAATGGCGATATCAAACCAACTCATTGCTGTCCTTAAAAATCAAATTGAAAACGGCCGCAGTTTATCAGAAAAGTGCGGTAATTACTGTAAATAATCTATGGATTTGTTGCTTTGAAGGGTAATATTTTACCTTCTAATTGCGTTAGTTTTTTTAAACGAGGCAATTGCTCTTTTAAGCGTTTCTCTGAAACATCAGGTCCGACAAATACGCGGGTTAATACGCCATCGGTGACTTCCCTTGGGACAGTATGGGCTTGAAAGCCGGCTGTTCGTAACTGATTTAATAAAGCATTTATGTTGTCTGCATTTTGAAATGCACCTAACTGAATTGTCCAGGCAGATTCAGGAAACTGTTTTTTTTCCACACTTTTAAGCGGCTCTTTAGAAACAGTAACCGATTTTGCAACTTCTTCAATTTCCCAATCATCATTTTTAGCGAGCGGTGTTTCCTTATCTTTATTTTGCGTTTGTGCTGCTATCGCGACTTGATTGCTGTTGGTTGCTGAATTTGATTCAGTTTGATCTATCTGGGCGTCACTGCCCGGGAGGGTATGTATTTTAATCTCCGGTTGAATAGGTGTTGCTATAAACTCATCTTCATAAGACGTTTTTTTACCATCGATAATGGTTGGTAAAAAAATAACAACAGATGCAACTAAAATAGTTACCCCTACTAAACGATTTTTAAACTGAGAAGCCACACGTTATCCTTGTGAAATATTTAAAAAATCAGAAACAGTATGAAAGGAACCAAAGATGATAATTATATCAGATGGATCTACTTTATTACGTACTGTTTCATAAGCCGTATTAACATTTTCGAAACAAATAGCGGTCGTTTGCGCATTTTTTGATTTTTTATAGTGCTCTAAAAGTGAGCCAGCTGTAACACCTCGATAACAATCTAAAGAGACGAGATTGCAAAAATCAATTTCCGCGTTTATTTGATCAAAAGTACCTGCAATATCTTTATCGGCTAACATGCCGATAATGGCATGTACTTTACAATTACCCGTTTTGCCCGCCTTTATCAGCCGCAACTGACCCGCAAGATATTGTGCAGATTGCGGGTTATGAGCAACATCTAGATACAGATCACAAGCCGAGCTTGTGCTGATTTTTTGCAAACGACCCGCTAAACTTGCATTTTCAATGGCATTTTTAAGGACAGCAGGATTCACCTTGATTTGCAGTGCTTCAATAACCGCCAGTGCAGTAGACGCATTTTGAATAGGTAACAAGGGTAACCGGATATCCTTGATAGTCTCTTTGCCCGTCCAGTTCCAGTGTTTTCCTGTTATCAGATAGGAAAAATCTTTATCTGCGTATTTGATTTGGCAATTAAGATTTGCCGCATGAGTTTGTAAAGAGTGCGGCGGATCAAATTCGCCGCAAATAACTGCTTTACCGGCACGAAAAACACCTGCTTTTTCAAAACCAATTTTTTCGCGATCGCTGCCTAACCAATCAACATGGTCTATATCTATAGTAGTGACGACACTGGCATCGGATTCAACGACATTGGTTGCGTCTAAACGCCCTCCCAACCCGACTTCCAGTAAGATATAGTCACAATCAGCTTGTTTTAATAAAGTCAAACAAGCCAAGGTGGCATACTCAAAATAACTTAATGATGTATCTTCCCGGATTGTTTCTATTGCCGCAAAAGCATCACAATGCGCTTGATCCGATAATTCCTGTTTATTGATACGTAAACGTTCGGTATATCGCTGGATATGGGGTGAACTGTAAACCCCCACTTTATAGCCCGCTTGAAGCAAAATTTCTTCAAGAAAAGCACAGGTTGTGCCCTTACCATTTGTGCCCGCAACAGTGATCACTTGCGCCTCAAAATTAACCACTTGCAGAGCCGACGCGACCTTGGCAATACGCGATAAACCTAATTCGATAACGCTTGGGTGTAATTTTTCAACATAGGCCAACCATTGTGGCAGTGTTTGAGGGTGATTTTGAGGAATAATATTATGCATATTTTGCTCTGAGTTATAGATCTAGAAATAGCGGCCCACAGGGCAGACGAGGTAAATCATACTGCGGTGGGTAGTCAACTTCAACTAAATATAAGCCCCCGGGTTTCGCTGTCGCCGCTGCTTTAGATCTGTCTTTATAAGACAGTAAGGTCTTTAGCCAGTCGACGGGTTGCTTACCCCGTCCTATCTCAATCAAGCTGCCGGCAATATTTCTTACCATATGGTGTAAAAAAGCATTGGCTTTAATATCAATAATGATGAATTGACTGCGCTGAATAATATTTAAATATTCAATGCTTCTAAGCGGGCTGTTTGCCTGACAATGTAATGCACGGAAAGAGGTAAAATCCTGCTCACCAAGAAGCATCTGGCCGGCCAAATGCATTTTTTGCACATCTAAATCCATATGATAATGACTTAACCCAGTGCGTAAAATACCAGGGCGAAATGCACCATTATAAATAATATAACGATAACGGCGGGCAGTTGCACTAAAACGGGCATGGAATGATGAATCTACCTGTTTAACCCAGCGTACTGCAATATCATCGGGTAGATTAGCATTAACCCCCATTGTCCAGGCGACATCTTTACGGATAGCCTCGGTTTCAAAGTGAACCACCTGACCTGTGCCGTGCACACCAGCATCTGTTCGCCCTGCACAGTGAACCCTGACAGTATGATTAGCTATTTTCGACAATGCTTGTTCTAATTCCTGTTGTACCGAGATCACCTCTTTTTGGCGCTGCCAACCATAATAAGCAGCACCATCATATTCAATTCCCAGTGCAATTCGCATTGATCATCCATCCTAAAATTCAAACTCCATAGTATATACTATGTATTTGTGCTTTTAAAAATGAATTGTATTCACAGCGGCTTAAATGCAGCTTCCTTATCCAGTTTCTGGTGATTTTATTAACGGAACAAAAAATAGAATAAAAATCAATCAATTAATGATTTCCCATATTTTGCATTGCAGAGAGGAATTACTTTTAAAAGTTCAACGTCGTGATCATCGGTAATTTGCAGAGCAGAATGTATGGAACGGTTATTGTTCGCTATAATATCAATATCATAACGACGTTGTTCATAGCTAAAACATATTCTTAGAATCCCGCCATCTAAACTCCAAACGCCATAAAACATTTTCTCCTCAAATAAACTCCCCACCTCCAGACAATTATTTTCTTTGAATTGCAAAACCAATGGCATGTTTTGCTTTGACATAATAATCCATGAATGCGCAATCACTTCATCCGCCAATAACTTTCTTTTACCCAGCTCCCAGAGAATAAAATCGCCTTCTGTCAGGATAAAAGAACGATCATCATCACTTAATCTGGAGAAGGACAACGCACTGTTTTTTACGCCTCTTTTTTCATAATTAAACAAGATGACTTTACGTTCTAACTCGCTTAACAATGAGTACTGCGGCATAAATACTACTCCTTAATGGGTGAGTATGGATAACAGATAACGGCATTGAATTGTTGCTAGTTAAATTTTAACAATAAAGCTTTTCTTACAAGATAAATCATATTTAAAGCAATGAAACTGTGTAGATGATTTAATTTGAGTAAAATCAAAAAAAGGGAGGTGTAAAAACAGTTTTTTTGAGGTTTGCTCACAAACTATAAATATCGCTAAAAAATTATAGTTTGTGAGTTAGGAGTAAATGTGAATACCATCAACTATTTTAGTTAAGACTAAGACAGTCAACGACTAGGCAAAGTGCCCTACTTCTTGGCTTTAACAACCCGTTTTTTAGTCTGTTCTTCAACCCATTTTCCGTCAATGTACTTTGCCGTCCAGCCGGTCGCTTTCTTGTCAACTTCAGTCATCACATACTGCTCTTTGTTTTTACGACTAAAACGGACAACCGCTAAATTACCCTCGGGATCTTTTTGCGGTGCTTCGGTTAAATAATAAAATTTTGGAGAAATACGGTCTTTGAAACGAACCAGTTCGGCTACCTTAGGCGCGCGGGTTTCCCGGGAACGAGGAAAAGTATTGGCCGCTAAGAAAAGACCCGATGCACCATCTCTTAAAATAAAATGAGCATCACTCTGCTCACATTCTAATTCAGGCAGATCAACAGGATCTTCTTTAGGGGGAGCAACTTCACCACTGCGTAAAATTTTACGGGTATTTTTACACTCTTCATTAGTACAACCCATATATTTACCAAAACGGCCATCTTTTAACTGCATATCACTGCCGCACTTGTCACATTCAACAACGGGACCGTCATAGCCTTTGATTTTGAATTCACCATATTCAACAAGATGACCATCGCAGAGCGGGTTATTACCACAAACATGCAGTTTTCTTTTCTCATCGACCAGATAACTATCCATGGCCATATCGCATTTA
>DATBNI010000038.1:0-3798 GCA_036554425.1 Psychromonas sp. | reverse complement strand
CAACATCTCCAATATTTTTTCCAGCGCTTCAATAAAACGTTCAGCTTCCTCAAGGGTATTATAGATTGAAAATGAGACTCTTATGGTACCTTTGCAGTTAAGTTCCGCCATCAAGGGCATAGCACAATGCGTTCCGCTGCGCACGGCAATACCCTGCGCATCTAAGAGCATCGCAATGTCGCTTGGGTGCTCACCTTTAACAGAAAAACTGAGCGCACCAGACTTTACTCCGCCCTGGTTAAAGACTGTTACTGCTGGAATTTCTAATAAGGCTTTTTCGGTGAAGGTTAATAATGCTTGTTCATGGTCGATCAAATCCTGGCGGTTAAAAGTGCGGATAAAATCAATGGCCGCCCCCAGCCCTATCACACCGGCAATATTGGGGGTACCCGCTTCAAATTTAAAAGGTAATTGGTTAAAAGTACTTTTTTCAAAACTCACGGTTTTAATCATCTCCCCGCCGCCCTGCCAGGGAGGTAAGGCTTCGAGCAGATGCTGTTTGCCGTATAAAACGCCCACACCTGTTGGGGCAAATAATTTATGGGCAGAAAAAACATAATAATCACAATCAAGATCCTGCACATCAACTATTAAATGCCCAACCGCCTGGGCACCATCAACAATGACCTGAGCGCCAACTTGATGAGCAAGTCTTACTATCTCTTTGATGGGGTTAATAACGCCCAATGCATTGGAGATGTGCGTAACAGATACAATTTTAGTTTTTGCACTTAATAAACTCTGATAGGTTTTTAAGTCTAAATCCTGCTGCTCTGTCAGCGGAATGATTTTTAGGACGATACCCTGCGATTCCACCAGCATTTGCCAGGGCACAATATTGGCGTGATGCTCCAAGGCGCTGATAATGACTTCATCACCGGCTTGTAAGCCTTTAGATAATACATTGGCTAATAAATTAATGCCTTCCGTGGTGCCTTTTGTCCAGATAATCTCTTTGATACTTGCTGAATTAATGAAGGTTTTTAGGGTTTCTCTTACGCCCTCAAATGCGGCCGTCGCACGCAGGCTCAAGTGATGGCTGCCGCGATGCACGTTGGCGTTATCGTGCAGATAATATGCAGCAAGAGCATCCACCATAGCCTGGGGTTTTTGGGTCGTCGCGGCGTTATCTAAATAGATCAAAGGATGTTCATTAATCATTTGATGTAAGATTGGAAAATGTTGACGTATCTGATAAACACAAAAAGAAGAGTTTGACAAAATTATCCCACCTTTTAATTCCATAATAAAAAAATAACCATCCGATGATATCTTCAGGGCAGGTACTGCGTAATTTTCACCGCTTTTGTTAAAATCGTTGTAACTTAGCCGTTACGTCCTTCAACCATCAGACGTTTCATTTGCGCCACTGCAGAGGCAAAACCATCAACCAGGGCGCGGGC
Source organism: Psychromonas sp. (assembly GCA_036554425.1). Classification (GTDB taxonomy): domain Bacteria; phylum Pseudomonadota; class Gammaproteobacteria; order Enterobacterales; family Psychromonadaceae; genus Psychromonas. The sequence continues at coordinate 2,395 of DATBNI010000038.1, read as the reverse complement.
AACAATTGCATGTCCGATATTAAGCTCGATAATCTCAGGTAGCGCTGCAATAGGTTTAACATTATGATAGTTCAGGCCGTGGCCGGCATTCACTTTTATACCGGATTGATGCGCATAAGTTGCTGCTTTTGTGACGCGCATTAACTCAAACTGCTGAATATCTTCAGACTGCGCATCTGCATATTGCCCCGTGTGCAGCTCAATATAAGCGGCACCGGTTTTAATGGCAGCATCAATTTGCGCGTTTTCAGGATCGATAAATAAGGATACCTGGATATCGGCCGCATTTAATCGGCTCACCGCAGAGGCAATTTTAGCAAAAGAAGCAACCACATTTAATCCGCCTTCAGTGGTTAACTCTTCACGCTTTTCCGGTACCAGACAAACAAAGGCGGGTTTGGTTTGCAGCGCTATATCGACCATTTCATCGGTCACCGCCATTTCTAAGTTCATCCGCGTTTGCAGCGTTTGTGCAAGCACTGCAACATCCCGGTCATTAATATGGCGACGATCTTCACGCAGATGAACAGTGATACCATCGGCTCCGGCGCACTCGGCAATAGCGGCTAAATGCGCAGGCTCAGGATAACAAGTACCACGAGCATTACGTAAGGTTGCGATATGATCTATATTAACGCCAAGTAAAATCTTGCTCATTTACAAATTATCCTTTGTTGTTTATTTAGCCGTAAAGAGTGCACGACTGTGTAATGGTTTGCCACCTAAGAGATTGGCTAATGCTTGTCGGCAAAATCGTTTTGCTGATTTTAAGACATCCTGATTTGAAAAATCACGCTCTGCTAAAGCAAGTATATCCTGCCCGCTATAAACGTCATGCTTTTTATGAATGGCTTGTTTAGCAAAAAAACCCGCTTGATGCTGGTATTGGTATTCATAACCGCTTTCAATTAATTCACCGCTATAAATATCTTCGCTAAAATTAACCCCGTAACCTAAGGTTTCGATTAGCGTCAACTCAAAAAGACGCAGTGCTATTTGCGGATCCGCAGCGCCGGCAATGGCCAGTAATGTTTGCTGATAGCATTCAAACAAACCATCGCAGGCCGTTTCCGCCTGCAATAAACGATACAATAATTCGTTGATATACATTGCCAGGAAAAGTCGCTGCCCGACTAACGGGACAACTTGGGTTTGCGCTTCAAAGGATTTAACTGTTTTTAAACTGCCACGACCGAAATAACTGACTTGTAACAGGGTAAAGGGTTGCGCCGTGCCACGCTTCATACGTGTACTGCTGCGCCCGCCTTTATAAACCAGGCTTACTTTGCCAACGTCCTGACAGAAAAGGTCAATTAACTGACTGGTTTCCCGGTAAGGACGCCGGTGCAGGATAAAAGCATTATGGCACTCAATGGACATTCAACAGCCTCTGGAAGCTAGGAGCTGCGAGCTCGAAACTCGAAGCTTACTAGCCGTTGTAGTCATCACCATAACCTAAACTGCGCAGGGCGCGATCATCATCAGCCCAGCCCGATTTAACTTTTACCCAAATTTCCAGGAAGACTTTTGAATCAAATAATTCTTCCATATCGATACGTGCTTGTTTACCTATGGCTTTCAGTTTTTCGCCTTTATTACCGATAACCATGCGTTTTTGACCTTCTCTTTCCACCAGGATCAATGCATTGATATGTAAAACACCATTTGCCTGATGTTTAAACTGCTCTATTTCTACGGTGACTGAATAAGGCAGTTCATCCCCTAAAAAACGCATTAATTTTTCACGCACAATTTCTGAGGCCATAAAGCGTGAGGAACGGTCGGTGATGTAGTCTTCGGGAAAATAATGCTCCGATTCAGGCAGCACTTCTTTTGCCCATACGCGAATTTTTTCTATGTTGTCACCCTTTTTAGCCGACATAGGTAAAATATGTTTAAAGTTATAACGTTTACCCAGTTCTTCTAAATGCGGCAGTAATAATTCTTTGTCTTCAACGTTATCAATCTTATTAACCGCTAAAACAACCGGACAGGTTAAGTACTTAAATTTACTCAGTACCATTTCATCATCTTCATTCCAGTGCGTGCCCTCAACAACGAAGATCACCATTTCAACATCGTTGATTGAACTCGATGCTGCGCGGTTCATTAAGCGGTTAATCGCACGTTTTTCTTCGATATGAAGCCCGGGCGTGTCGACAAAGATAGTCTGGTAATCACCCTCGGTATCAATACCTAAAATTCGGTGACGGGTCGTTTGCGCTTTGCGCGATGTAATACTGACTTTTTGCCCTAACAGCGCATTAATAAGGGTTGATTTACCGACGTTAGGACGACCCACTATTGCCACTAATCCACATTTTTGAGTCATTATTTCGCTCCTAACATTAGATAATCCACATTGATTTCTTTTAATATTTCAAGACGTACTGCC
>DATBNI010000031.1:0-2497 GCA_036554425.1 Psychromonas sp. | reverse complement strand
CACTTCATTGCTACATGGATATAACCAGCAGCCGCCCAACCGTCCGCTATAAGGGTGAAGAATTGCCTGTGTACGATGCGCTTATTCCCCGCATCGGCGCCTCTGTTACTTTTTACGGGACAGCCGTTGCTCGCCAGTTTGAAGTGATGGGGACTTTTAATATCAATGAGTCCGTTGCTATTAGCCGTTCAAGAGATAAATTGCGTTCAATGCAGTTATTATCACGTAAAGGCATAGGTATGCCGAGAACGGGCTTTGCAAGTAAACCTGATAATATTAAAGACTTGATCAAAAATGTCGGCGGGGCGCCCGTTGTTATTAAATTGCTGGAAGGTACGCAGGGGATTGGTGTGGTACTGGCTGAAACCTCTAAAGCAGCAGAAAGTATTATCGAAGCTTTTATGGGGATCAAAGCTCCCATTCTGGTACAAGAGTTTATCAAAGAGGCCGGAGGTGCGGATATTCGCTGTTTAGTCATTGGTGGTAAAGTTGTTGCTGCAATGAAAAGGCAGGGTGCCGAAGGAGAATTTCGTTCTAACTTACACCGTGGTGGTTCTGCTGTGGTGGTAAAATTAACAAAAATAGAGCGTGAAACAGCGGTTAATGCTGCGAAAATAATGGGTCTAAATTTTTGTGGTGTGGACCTGTTACGCGCGGAAAGTGGACCAAAAGTGATGGAAGTGAACTCCTCTCCCGGTTTACAAGGTATTGAGGCTGCTACCGGCAAAAATGTCGCGGCTATAGTTATCGAATTTCTCGAAAAAAACAGAAAAGCTGACAATGCGAATAAAACCCGTGGACGCGGCTGATTAAGGATTGATCATGACGGCACTACGCATTGGCGATTTTGATATTTTGCCTGGGACAGATCAAAAAATAGATCTCCCGGTCGCAAAGTTATACACAGATACGGATGTTTCCTTGCCTGTGCATATAATACGGGCTAAAAAACCTGGGCCAACAATCTTTATAAGCGCGGCTGTACACGGTGATGAACTTAATGGTATTGAGATTATTCGACGTTTAATCATGTTGAAAAGTTTTAAGTTGACCAGTGGGACGCTGATTGCAGTACCAATGGTGAATGTTTACGGTGTGGTCAACCTGAGTCGTTATATGCCGGATCGTCGTGACTTAAACCGCTGTTTTCCGGGATCGCCGAAAGGCTCTTTAGCTGGGCGAGTCGCGCATATATTCCTTACCCAGATTGTTAAGCATTGCGATTACGGCATAGATTTACACACCGGGGCAATTCACCGCTCTAATTTACCACAAATTAGAGCGGATTTATCTGATCCTGAAACCAAAGAGCTCGCACTTATCTTTAATGCGCCCGTTGTCCTAAATTCAAATCTGGTCGATGGATCCTTAAGAGAAGCCGCCGTCAAAAATAAGACTAAAGTGTTACTTTATGAAGCGGGTGAAGCATTACGATTTGATGAATTTTCAATCAGATTAGGTATTAAAGGCATTTTAAATGTATTAGCACATTTAAACATGGTCAAAAAACAGCCTTCAAAACGCAATAAAACCATTCCCTTTATTGCTAACAGCAGCAGTTGGTTACGTGCTAATGCAAGTGGCATAGTCAATCACGAACGTAATTTAGGTGACCGAGTTAAAAAAGGTGATCTTTTAGCTGAAATTGGTTCACCTTATGGAGAGATCATCAGTGTTGTGGAAGCATCTCGTGCGGGCATTATTATAGGAAAACAAAATATTCCCTTAGTGCAGGAGGGGGAGGCGATGTATCACATTGCCTACTTCTCTGAGGATGATGCTTTAATAGCAGGACAAATTGAAAATGTGCAGGGGCAGGTAGAAGCCTACGGGCAAACAATATTTTAAAGAGTTAAAATAAGCGATCCTATGACAAAAAATAATAAAATAATTATTGGCCGGCTTGAATCTATTTCACTGCCTGATTTAGCGATTGATGACTTGCCGGTTAGAATCGATACCGGTGCTCAAACTTCATCATTACATGTTGATAATATTAAGAAGTATTATAAAAATGGAAAACCCTGGGTAAAATTTGATATACACCCCGATATTCATAATGTTGACAGTATTGTTCCCTGTAGTGCGTTGATCTATGATATCCGAAGAATAAAATCATCAAATGGCAGCACAGAGCAGCGCTATGTTATTCAAACACCCATGGTTCTTGGAAATAACAGCTGGCCAATTGAAATAACATTAACAGATCGTTCTGATATGAGTTATTTAATGCTTCTGGGAAGGGAAGCGATGAAAAAACGAATATTGGTTGACCCGTCGAGTGTTTTTTTAGCCTCTAGCAATTCAAAAAACAGCTTAAAATAAGCCAGTAGATCTTTGTTATCGAAATAAACATCAGGGCAGTGGGAGTTTGTTAAAAAGGTTAACCTTGAAAACAGGTTAACCTTTTTAAATGCGTCTTTAATGCGATAAAATCTGATCTAAAAAGAGTTTCAAACGATCCGATTGCGGATTATCAAAGAACTCATGGGGTTCA
>DATBNI010000001.1:0-6995 GCA_036554425.1 Psychromonas sp. | reverse complement strand
AAAGTTGCAACAAATTCCTTTCGAATGGTGTTACTTCTTTCCATTAATACTAACACTTTTGATCGTAGCCTTGGTGCCTTGGGTAAATAACGCTGTTGAAGTTTTGAAACGTTACGCAGGCAACTGCTTTAATTCTTGGCTTCACCAGAAAGGCTGGAAAGAAATGGTTTCTAATGATGAGCACGTCGTTATACTCGACCAAGCATCTATTTTAAAACGAACCATACATGATTTGACTGACTCTTTAGAAAACAAACAAGCAGAATTAATTAAGAGTAAAGAAGACGCGGTTAATAAACAGGAAGAAATATTAACTTTGCTTGGCGAGATTGATTCCTTGAAAGAAAATGAGATATTTTTTAAAAGCGAAAGAGTCGAGTTAAAGAATAAGCTTAATGAAGCAGATCAATTGCTAATAGAGCAAAATCAAAAGAATGTAAACCTTCGACAGAAGCTTGAGGTAGAAATTGAAGACTTGTTGTCGTTATTTGGCAATAATAGTTTAAATAACATAGGCACAATGAAAGTTCAGGAAGTGTTACATGCAAAAGACAAAATTGAGCAACTTCGTAGAAAGTTAAGTTAACTAATTTGAAATTATAGGGCCCGCTTATTGCGGGCTTTTTTATGCGCGAAATAAAAGGCACGCAAATGAAAGCTAATAAACTAATTGCACTTGGTCTGTCTGGCGTTCTTGCTGCCGTTGGCGTAACTGTTGCGACATTTGAAGGTGAAGAGCTTGTTGGTTACGTTGACCCTATTGGGATTGAAACAGCTTGCTTTGGACATACTGCTACAGCTATCGCAGGTAAGGAATATACAGAGCATGAGTGCTTAAATCTGTTTGCGCAGGACTTAGCTGAACATGACGAGCAGTTAAACCATGCTGTGTTGGTCCCGCTCACTCGCGGTGAGCACATGGCTTATTTATCATTTCATTACAATGTAGGTGCCGGGAACTTTAGGCGCAGCACATTATTAAAATATCTAAACGAAAATCAACGCTTACGAGCGTGTGATGAATTAATACGCTGGGTTTATGCCAATGGGCGCAAGCTTACGGGGCTTGTTAAGCGAAGAGAGCAAGAACGTACAATGTGCCTGGAAGGAGTTAGTAGCAATGTTGAAACTTTTAGGTAGCGTAGAGCGAGTTATTATAGCTGCGTTAATAGTCGCGATATTGGCGCTAACTTACTCAGCGAACAACCTCAGAAAAAAGTCTATAACAGATGGTCAAACACTCGAAAATTTAGAGTTGGCTTTAGATAAAGCTGTGCAGACAAACAAATATTTAGGCCAAAGCGTGAAGCTTTCAGAGCAGAGCAACGCAAAACTAGTAAAAGAGCGTAAATCACTTGAGGCCATCAACGCCCAGCACAGTGATGAGCTTGCACTGCTCAACTCACAAATAAACATCGCACAAGAAAACATTCAAAAACTAAGGGGTTCAAATGACAGCACAATTAAAGCCTGGGCTAATCATTGCGTGCCTGATTATGCTATCAGCTTGCTCAAGTACGCGGAGCCCCAAAGTTGTAACAGAAACAATAGTACAAACACAGTACAAGTACCTACTGCCGCCAGCGGTGTTTTACCAGGCGTGCGAAGTGGCAAAATCAAATTCTAATGTTAGCGATACCGCTAGCTTATTAGCTTACACACGCTACCTGGAGTCATTGATAGATACTTGCAATGAAAATACAAAACGAATTAAACAATGGGCATTGGACAATGGATAAGCAAACGACAGTGTATAGCTACACTGCCAGCATCGGCACTGCTGCTGGCGGTCTTATGTCATTGAATACTTTAGCCCTGTTGTTAGGAATAGTCTTTACAGCCGCAACGTTTTTCATTAACTGGCGCAGTCAAAAGCACCGCCTTGAGATTGAGCTGCAAAAACGCAAAGAAGATGCTGAATTTCATCGTGCGCGCATGGCAAAACTGTCGGGCGATGATGTAAACCATTACAACAAGCGGGTAATGAAGGATGATCGCCGGTGTCAAAATGGGCCGATTTAAACGAGCTGTTTTTAAAGGAGCATGCTGAAAAGGGTATCGGGCCTCGTGAGTTTTGCGAAAGCAATGGCCTGAATTACGCCACCGCAAGACGATATATAAAACTACCGCAAGCGAATTTAAAGAATGCCCCTAAACAGCGCAAGACTAAAGACGGAAAAAAAAGACCTGGCGTTAAGCCTGGCACCAGAAACCGAAGCATAGTTAAGCATGGCGGTTACTCAAAGTATTTTGAAAACAATATAAATCAACTTGTCGAAGGTACAACACTTGATGATGAGCTAGACCTTTGCCGCGCTCGCATTCACATGGTTATGGATGCTATTGAGGGTATTCAAAAGCTTTTAGATAACCCCGAAACAGACAACGATGCAAAAACACGGCTTTATGAGTCGTTATTTAAAGCTGAAATGTCGCTTGATAGAAACGTTTGTAGAGCTGAGTCGATAACTAAAACATTATCGAGCATTAAAACAGACTCGCTTGCACGCGGTAAATTGATTGCTGAAACATCACGAATTACACAACAAACCAAAGCGCTGGTTCATTCTACTAAGCGTGGCAAGCACCAGGCAGATATTGCAGAGCATGAAGCAGTTAAAGCACGCAAAGAAGCGGGCGGAACGAGTAAGCTCGATGATTTCATTGATAAGCGCACAGGCGGTTTAGATACCGTAGTTAGTCAGTAATGCAGCCCAAACTAGCTAAATACCCTAAAAGCACTTGGTTAACACCAGAAGAACGCTTTGAATTAGACGAAGTTGAGTTATTAGAGCGCTGCGAGCCATACCTTGATTGTTGGTGGTGGCGAATAAACAACTTATACATAATTGCTAACGAAAAGGGCCAAGAGGTTTTATTTCGTTGTCGTATAGCGCAAACAGTGCTGTTTATGACGATGTGGTTTTTAAACATCATATTAAAAGCGCGTCAATTGGGGTTTAGTACAGCAATACAGGTTTTTATCCTGGACCATGCAATGTTTAACGACAATAGGCAGTGCGGGGTAATCGCCCAGGGCAAAGACGAAGCGGGCGCTATATTCTCGTCAAAGATACTGTATCCCTATGAGCGCTTACCAAGTTGGCTTAAGACCGGCAAGCGCTCAGTTAAAAGTAAAACTGGCACCGGTATTAAGTTTAATAACGACTCATGGATTCGAGTTGCGGTTTCTTTTCGTTCGGGAACACTGCAGGTTTTACACGTATCTGAATACGGCAAAATATGCGCTAACTACCCATTACGAGCAGACGAGGTTCAATCGGGCTCACTTAATGCGGTACATGAAGGCTCTTATATTTTTATAGAGTCAACAGCAGAAGGCGCAAGCGGTAATTTCTTTGATATGTCAGTCGATGCGATGGAGCTGTTAGCGTCAGGATTAATGCTTGGTCCGCAAGACTTTAAATTTCATTTTTATCCTTGGTTTGATGATCCTAAGTATGTGGCCCCAGTACCGCCAGGCGGCCTAAAACTTTCAAAGGAAAAGGCTAAATACTTTAAAGCGGTTGAAAAAGCTAACGGCGTAACGCTCACAGACGAGCAAATTAGCTGGTACATAGGCAAGGAACGCAACCAAAAAGGCAAGATGAAGCAGGAATACCCATCTACACCGATGGAGGCTTTCTTAACGTCGGGCCGCAAAGTATTTGATAGCGATGATTTAATGCGTGCCGAAGGGCGATGCGTTAAGCCATTAATTGTTTATGACATTGAGCCATACACCGGCAAGCTTAAAAAAATGAACGGAAAAGTTGATTTAAGCGCAAAAGGCGGCGATAAGTTGGCTCAGTCAACGCTTGGGTACCTGCTTATTTGGGAGCTACCCGACGATAACGAAGATTATGCGATCGGTGCCGATGTTGCCGAAGGATTGGAACACGGCGATCGCAGCTCATTAGACGTTGTTGCCAGTTCGGATGGGCGACAGGTAGCACATTGGTTCGGTCTTATAGACCCTAAGCGGTTTGCACACATAAACAAGCATATCGGACTTATGTATAACAAAGCTTATATCGGCGTTGAGCGAAACAATCACGGTCATGCAACACTTCAAGAGCTTGTTGATATTTACCCAACTAGCCGGATTTACACGGAAGAACATATTGATCGTGAAGATACGGACGAAGAAACACGCAAGGTAGGCTGGCATACAAGCGCACAATCAAAGCCAATTCTAACCAGCGGGCTAGACGAGCTGCTTACTCACGATAAGGACGGCATTGTTTGGCGCGGCACAGTTAATGAGCTCAATACATTTGTTTACGACAAAAAAGGTCGGATGGGCGCGCAACCAGGCGGCTTTGATGACCAGGTAATGAGCTATGCAATTGCACAAGAAATGCGAGTAAGAATGCCTAAGCGACTAATTAAAGATAATACACCCGCACCACATAACCCTAATCATTGGATGGCACGATAACAGATGGCTGATCACGTAAAATCAAATAAAGACGGCTTTACGCTAGATAAGCTGTTAACCCTGCTTGGCGATATTGACAGTCAACCCGATTGGCGCACGCCAGCAACTAAAGCATGCGCGTACTATGACGGCGACCAATTAAGCGAGGCGGTAAGAAAAGTATTACGCGATCGCGGACAACCCGAAATAGTGCATAACATGATCGGACCTACGATTGATGGCGTGCTAGGGCTTGAAGCCCGATCACGCTCGGACCTAATGATTGTTGCCGATGATGAAAACGGTGATGATTTGGCTAAAGCATTAAATGAAAAGTTTAAAGATGCCTGGCGCTTATCTCATGCTGATCGCGCTTGCTCGGATGCTTACGCTAGCCAATTAAAAGCTGGCATTGGCTGGGTAGAGGTTACTAAAAATCCAATACCGTTTGCCGCAGCTTACCGCGTTAAGTTTATTCACCGCCGCGAAGTATGGTGGGATTGGAACGCGCAAGAAGCCGATCGCAGCGATGCGCGTTGGATGCTGCGTAAAAAATGGTTAGACCTGGACGAAGCTCTTGCCACTTTCCCAGATCACAAAGAAATCTTAAAGAACTCAGTTAATTTGTGGGAAGATTTTTACAATACGATTGATAAAGAGCATGTAGATGATCATGCTCTTCACTCGGCATGGCACGATAGTCAAAGCTGGACGCGCGGACAAAGCGAGTGGCTAGACCAAACTCGCAACCGTGTATTGCTGCAAGTTATTTACTACAAAGTATGGAAACGCGCGCATGTTATTAAAATGAGCGATGGCCGTGTAATTGAATACGATAAAAACAATCAAATTCATCAAGCGGCAGTGCAAAGCGGAAAGGTTACTCTTGAATACGCTGCGTTTCCTAATGTTCGTGAGGCTTGGTTTGTTGGTCCACACCGCATTATCGACAGACCTAGTGAAGCGCCGGGCGGCATGTATAACTTAGTGCCTTTCATTGGTTACCAAAAAGATGCAAGCGGTGAACCTTACGGCCTTATTAGTCGAATGGTGCCAGCGCAAGACGGTATTAATGCGCGCGTTATACGTCTTAACTATTTGCTGCAAGCGCGAAGAGTAATAGCCGATGAAGATGCAACGCAGTTAAGTGATAAAAGACTAAAAGAAGAAATTGAAAAGCCGGACGGTTATATACCGTTAAATCCGGAGCGTAAAAACAAGCTAAAAGCCTCTGATGCGTTAAGCATTCAAAATGATGTAGGTATAGCAGCGCAGCAATTTAACCTCATGCAAAACGATATGAAGTTAATCCAGGACACAGCCGGCGTTTACAACTCAATGCTTGGGCAGGACAGTAACGCAACAAGTGGTATCGCTATATCTAACTTGGTTGAGCAAGGCACAACAACACTTGCTGAGCTTAACGATAACTTTCACTTTTCACGTAACCGCGTAGGCGACCTGTTACTTGCTTACATCATTGAAGAGTTAAAGCCGCAAAACAACGTACAAGTAACCGCTAATCGCGACGACAAAGCTAAGCGTAAGCAGATTGTACTTAATCAACCGAATGAAAGCGGCAAGCGCGATAACGATGTAGCACGCTGGAAAGGTCACTTAGCATTAGCTCCAGTTAAAGCAACGCCAACATATAGACAGCAGCAAGCAACACTCCTAAGTAATGTAATGGCACAGATACCGCCAGAAGCACAAGCAGCAACTATGCCTATGTTCGTTGAATTGATGGACCTGCCGAATAAAGAGGAGTTTTTGGCAACGTTACGCCAGGCGTTAAACATTCCTAAGTCTCAAGAAGATATGAGCGAAGAAGAACTTGCACAAGCACAAGCACAAGCTGAAAAAGCGCAGGCTATGGAGCAACTACAAATGCAAGAAATCCAAGGCAATATGGAAAAGCTTGCACTTGAGCGCGAACAGCTAAAAGTAAAAATACTTGAATTACAGAAGAAAACTGAAACAGAAGAAGTTAAAGACGACAAGTTGATAGCTGAAACTGAAAAGATTTTAAGCGAAGTGCGACGTAGCAATGCTGAAATAGCAGCGATGAAATCAAACGTGCAAGCAAACATTCAACAGCAACTAGACGCAATACAGGTGTAGCGATGAAACAACTAGAAAGCCTTGACCACATACCGGAAGAACATATGGAGCAGATCAAGGTCATTGCCAAAATGTGCCACGAAGTCCACCGCGCTTACACTGCGGTAATGCGTGATCCGTTAAAGCACTGGCATGAACTTGAGCAGCAAGATAAAGACGCTGTTATTGAACATGTAGCGTTTTTAATTTTGAACGTCGAGGCCGAAGCGAAGGCATGGCATGACGCATGGGTGGCAAAAATGATTGTTGCCGGCTGGAAGTATGGACCTAAACGCTCAGTTAAAAGCAAAACGCATGAGCACCTAAAGCCATTTCACCACTTGCCAGAAAAGCAGCAGGTTAAAGATGCGCTATTTCACAGCGTTGTTAAGCAAGCTATTCACGCGGAGCAAGATAAATGAGCAATAACCACGTAGAAAGAATGAAAGACGAACACAAAGAGCTAACCGTTAAG
>DATBNI010000592.1:0-6508 GCA_036554425.1 Psychromonas sp. | reverse complement strand
CCATCGTTAATCATCTTCTAACCCCATTTCATTTAAAAAGTTATCATAGGACACACCATCTTCCATGTATTTAATTAATGTATCGCCATTTCCAATATTGTATTGTGTATAAAGCCAGTTAATAAATTCATCTTCATATTTCATATTAAATTCCCTTCCGTTGTAATGTTTAATCAGTATAAATGTATTGCTTTATCAATGCAACATTTTTTTAAAGCAATTTAAACTCTTTACATTTTACTTTTATTAATAGATAATAAATTACTTTTTAAACATACGGAAATTAAACATGAAAATTAAAGATGCAATTGATACTTTTGGTGGTAAAACAAAACTGGCTGCCGAGCTAGGCGTTACTGAAATGACAATCCGCAATTGGTTAAAAGCAGATGCAATTCCACGCATGGCTCAGTTAGCAATTCAAACGTTAAGCAAAAATAAACTGAAAGCAGAGGACTAGATGGAACTATCAATTTTTCAGATTATTATTACAGTAATTGTTGTGTTTTTATCTGGCATGGTAGCTGGCTGGATTTTAAGTCTTGATGACGACACCGAAGATAATGATTTACACATTGTTTAATATTGGATTATAATTACTTATCGGCTTTGACAACCGATACCATATAAGGATGTATCAATGAAACACAAATATCAGTTTTCTTTAATAAGCGGAGTCGGTAACTATCCGTTTGCATCCTTGCGTGGTTTTTACTTGCTAGACTGTCAATCTAGCCCGCTTTTTAAAGGAAATTGATATGGCTGAACGTAGAATGTTTGCAAAAACAATTATAGATAGTGATGCTTTTTTAGATATGCCATTATCTTCTCAGAGTTTATATTTTCATTTATCAATGAGAGCTGATGATGATGGATTTATTAATAACGTCAAAAAAATACAAAGAATGATTGGTTGTAATGATGATGATATTAAAGTTTTATTAGGTAAAAAATTCATTATTCCATTTGATTCTGGCGTATGTGTTATTAAACACTGGAAAATACACAACTTAATTCAGAAAGATAGATATAAGCCAACTGTTTACGAAGATGAAAAGAGAGAATTATCCATTAAAAACAACAATGTTTACACTTTGGATACAAGATGTATACATGATGTATCCAAAACGGAACCACAGGTTAGGTTAGGTAAGGCTAGTCTAGTCAAGGATAATAAAACCATTGGTCGCGCTGAAGCGCTTGATAATGGCTTTGATGAATTTTGGAATAACTATCCAAAAAAAGTCGGCAAAGATAAAGCTAAAACAGAATGGAATAAAAAGAAGCCAAACATTGATGACGTACTTAAAGCACTAGAATGGCAGAAAGAAAGTGAGCAATGGGATAAAGGCTTTATACCGAACCCAGCTACTTACATTAGTCAAGGTCGCTGGAAAGATGAACCAATAGTAAAGGGAGCGCCATTTTGATATATCCTGATGACGCAAAAGAATTTAGCACCCTTATGGATGTGACTTGGCAATCACTAGGTCGCAATTATGTTGATAAGCCGACTAAGCAGTATTGGTTTGGCAAATTGCAAAAGTATCCACTCGGTGCAGTAGCTAACTCATTTGATAACTGGCTAACAAGTAGTAAAGAATTGCCCACAATCAACGATATTGTTAAAGGCTGTGCGCCTAAAGATGATTTTGTCAAAGCATTGCCGCATAAACGTGACCCTGAGGTCAGTAAAGAAGGATTGGATAAAATAGCCAAAGTAATACAAGATAATATTCAACCAAAGACGGATTACAAAGCATGGGCAAAAAGGATTATGCAAAATCCGCATAACTTTCCTGAATACTCAGTTAAATGTGCGAAAGAAGCGTTAGGAATGAATTATGACTAGAGACGAAAAGTTACAATTACTTAAAAACTGGAAGAAATGCTATGAAAACAATGAAGCGTTATTCAAATCACTTAAACCTATATTTGGAAACGTAGCAGAATCGCCTATTTACACGCAAGTTTGGAATTGCTTTGATGAATTAACTGTAACAACTGAAAAATTGTTAGGTAGTGATTACACTTGGCTTGATTGGTATTGCTGGGAGAATGAAATGGGCAAAAAGGGAAGTGATGCAGGATATGGCGGCAATATAAAGCCAATTAAAACATTAGATGACTTGCTGGACTTATTAGAAAAAAAATGAACTGGCAAAAGAACAAAAAAGACAGCCTTGTCAATCAGAAGTATTACATTGTCAACGGCAACAAAAATATATGTAAGGTCAAACTATCAAGCGGATGGCGTTGTGAACTTTGGCATAGGCAAAACGGCATACGTGAATTTATTGCAACTGGTAACTTAGACGAACTAAAACAAATTGCAAGGGAAATGTAATGCTTAAAGGTTTTGTACTTAAAAACGACACTAAAGACACGCTAATAAATCACATTAACAAAATGGATTTAACAGCAACGAAATTCACGGTTGAGATAAGACCATTTAAAAGTAAGCGCTCAATTGAGCAAAATAGTTTATCGCATGAATGGTATCAGATACTAGCTGCACAATTGCCAGACGATGACGCGCTTGGATGGAAGTGCTATTGTAAATTACATCACGGTGTGCCAATACTGCGAACTGAAGATGATGATTTTAGAAAAGTTTACGATGAGGCTATTAAAGGATTAGACTACGAAAAAAAGTTGCAAATAATGAAAATACTACCAGTGACTAGCATCATGAACACAGCGCAATTAAGCTCTTACCTTGAGGCGATTAAAACTGATTTTATGGCTAAAGGTATTATGTTGGAGTTTCCATCTTGAAGCCAGTTAAGCCAAAAAAATGTAAAATCTGCAAAACTCAATTCATGCCGTTTACTACAACTGCGGTAGTTTGTGGTTTTAGATGCGCTGAACATTACGCAAAGCAATCAAGAGAGCGTAAAGAAGCTAGTTTAAAACGTGCTGAGCGCGTTAAAACTAAGAAGTCTATACAAGATGCCCAACCAAAAAGTTATTGGCTTAAAAAGGCGCAATTTCAATTTAACAAATATATAAGGATTAGAGATGCCAATCACCCATGTATTAGTTGTAACAGATGGCACACAGGACAATATCACGCTGGACATTATAGAAGTGTTGGAAGCGCTCCCCATCTTAGATTCAACGAGCTTAATTGTCACAGACAGTGTAGCGTCTGCAACAACCATCTTAGCGGAAATCAAATCAACTATAGAAAGGAACTCATCAACAAAATCGGCTTGGGGGCGGTTGAAGCATTAGAAGCAAATCAAGAGGCAAAGCATTACACAATAGATGACATAAAAGAAATTACGGAAATTTACAAACAAAAGATTAAGGAACTAGAAAATGAAAATCACAGTTAGAGAGTGGCGTAAATTAATTGAGGCTTGCGCTACACCTAAAAACAAACAGGAAATAGGGCAAATAGTTAGCATGAGTGATTCATCCGTTCACAAGCACATAAACCTATTCCCTAAAGGTTGGCTAACAGTGTTTAACGAAAAAAGGGAAGGCGATGCCCAAATTAAACTTTACTTTGTGAAAGCAAAAGAAGTTAGCGACACTGAAATCATTAAAGCGTATCAGAAAGTGCATAGTAACTACCACCAATCAGATGTTCAATTTGAAAAACCAATGACGCTTATGGAAAAATCATTTATAGAATCAGAAAAATTCAGAGACACAGGCAAGCCTATTAAAGAAAAACAATATACAGTAGAAAAGGCAATTACACATATTTCTGAAGGTCATATGTGCGTTAGAGGTCTTGATGGCTATCATTCAGGAACGATTAAACGTGCAAGACCTAAAACTTTTGTAGGCTCAAGTGATAATTTAATTTAAACTATTTTAAAATAGTGTATAATTATTATATTGATACAAACGGATAACAAATGCTTAGATTTACAGTAATAGATGAATTTGGTTTGCCTTTGCGTAAATTTGAAACTATGCAAGAGGCTAAAGCATTTATTAGCAACAAAAAGGGATGCACAATACATGAGTATCTTTTAGATGATTTACTTGGCGAATGTTTAATGTGAAAGGAACGGAAATGAATCAAAACACACAAATACTTGAACACTTAAAAAATGGTAAAAAAATAACACCGATTGAGGCTTTGAATATGTTTGGCTGTTTTCGGCTAGCTGCTGTCGTTTTTGACTTAAAGCAAAAAGGCTATGACATACAAACTACAATGATTAAAAATGCAAATAAAACTTTTGCAGAATATTCACTAAATGGACATTAAATCAAGATTAGAAAACTGGGCAAGATGGAGTAGGTACACTCGCATAAGACCTGCTTCTTGCAAAAGCCTAGAAAGTAAATATAAGTCACCACAAATTTGGCATCAGCCTGAGATTAAAATTGAAGTGGATTTACTTGATGCGCTAAAAGTTGAAAAAGGTTTAGTAAGTTTGCCAAGACGTGATATGGACTTGTTAGTTTACTCTTATGTCAAATCAAATAGGGATTTTGATATAGTGTGTAGTAAGTTAAAAATTAAAGGTCAAAAGAACATGAGCAAATCAGACGCTTTTGCTATTGAGCAGAATCGTTGTGAGCAATCATTAATTGATGTTTTATTTACTATTGACACAAAAGAAAAAAAGGGGTATAAAGAAGCAACAATTTAATTTGTAATGTGATTTTTACATTATCAGCGAGCCTTTCGGGGCTTTGCTGACTTTAACACTTATAGTCGTTTCGGTAATGGCTATTTGAATACTGCCTCGTTAGAATCTGGCGGCTCTCCTGACGAGATAGAGACATCATACGCTGGGTGTGGCAGGGATAAGCGTATATAACCCACTTATGTGGGTATTTTTTTGGGGAAAACTATGAACTACGGCAAAACCAAGACAGGCAAAAAAGGTACTGGTAAAAAAGGCGCTGGCAAAAAATGAAAGGTATTTTAAACATACCTGTTTCAATTGTTAGCAATAAAGAGAACATTGCCAACACTAACAATGCCATTGACAACTGGAATTTAGGACCAGAAAACGTCAATCTAAGCAACAAACCATATTGGCAAAAAATGGCAAAGTTATGGGGTGTTGATGAAGAACAAGCGCGCAATCAAATTTGTGGTAATTGTGAATATTTTAACAATAGCCCAGATATGTTAATTGCAATGAAAAAAGAATATCCATTGAACGATTACGATATTAACGATTCTTATCAGCAACGTGGTTATTGCACTAAGTTACAATTTGCTTGTCATGTGCCAAGAGCCTGTCAAGCATGGGAATCAAGAGAATACGATACTGATTACGATTACGACTAATGTCTAAGGTATTAAGAGTATTTGTTGGGTTTGATGGCGAAGTTGAACCAGTTGCATATCACGCATTTTGCCAGTCAGTCATAGAAAAAAGTAGCGTGCCAGTATCATTTACACCACTGGCATTAAACACGCTGAAAGATTATAAAGAAAACCACACAGACGGAAGTAACGCTTTCATCTACTCGCGTTTCTTAGTACCGTACTTGTGCGATTATGAAGGCATAGCAATATTTTGCGATGGTGACATGATATGTGCTGGTGATATTGCAGAGCTGGCAGAATATACAAACAAAGAACCCAACAAAGCTGTATTTGTTGTTAAACATAATTACAAGACTAAACATCCAATTAAATACTTGGGCAATAAAAATGAAGATTACCCACGAAAGAACTGGTCTAGCGTAATTGTATTTAACAACCAACACAATAAAGAACTAACACTTGATGCTGTCATGAATAACGATGGCAAATACTTACACAGATTCTCATGGCTTGATGATAACCAAATTGGTGAGCTGCCAATTGAATGGAATTATCTAGAGAGCGAATATGAGAACAAAGATAATATTAAATTAATACATTACACAATAGGAACGCCTTGTTTTGAGGGTTATGAAGATACGCCTAACGCTTACAAGTGGTGGGATGTGTACGCTAGAATGGTATATCCGATTAATGTAAACAGGTTTCAGGAATATTGGTTAAACGATTTGGAGTAAATTATGGGTATGGGATTTGGAAATGGTATGCCACAAGGTCAATTTGGCGAATATAGAGTGCCTATTTATGATATGAAAGGTATTCCTACTGGACAATACACTATTATGAGGGGCAATGTTCCAACAACGCCACCGCCAAAATCAATGACAAATGAAATGTTAGAGCGCGCCAGAATGGCATCACAAAACGTTAATGTGCCAAGTATTGCCGACTTATTTCCATTGATGATGCAAAACATTCAGCCAATGCCAATGATGCAAGGACAAGGACAAGGGCAAGGACAAATGCCAATGCAATCATCTGGCGCAGGTAGATTCTTAAGCACAAGTGATACAGCACCTAACTTAAACTTTGGAGTAAACACAGTTACATAGTATTAATATGTGACCAACCTACGGGAGTCATAAGACAATGAAAAATCAAACAGATACAAACGAAACAACTAATAAAGGCGGAGCGCCTGAAGGTAACAACAACGCAGGTAAAGGCTCACAGCTATCAGCGCTATTAAGAGCAGCG
>DATBNI010000587.1:0-2689 GCA_036554425.1 Psychromonas sp. | reverse complement strand
TCCAGAACCTTTGGTTTTATGAAAAGTGTAGAATATTTACAATCAAATAATTTAGCCTTAGGGGCTAGCTTGGACAATGCTATTGGTTTAGACGAATTTCGTGTCTTAAATCCTGATGGTTTACGTTACGAAGACGAATTCGTAAAACATAAAGTGCTGGATGCAATTGGTGACCTTTATCTTTCTGGTTATACTATTTTAGGCCATCTTAAAGCCTTTAAAACCGGACACGCACTTAATAACCAACTTTTGTGTGCTTTATTAGCAGACCAAGATGCTTGGGAAATGGTCACATTTGAAGAGCCGGTAAGCGAATCCCCCATTCAATACGTATCTCCTGTTTTTGCCCTCTAAATAAAAACAGCCTTTAGTTTTCTAAAGGCTGTTTTTTATCAAATTATTTTTTAGTATATTTAGCGAGTGAGCGCAAGGCTTTTTTTAATCCCGGCTCGGCGTCTTCAGCTAATGCTAAAAATGACTCTGCAACATCCGCGGGCATTTTACTTGCGCGTTTAATCTCTTTTTTCGGCGAGTTATGTTGTATTTTGCTGGTTTTAGAGAGTGCCGGATTTACCTTGATTTTGATCCGTAATAGGGATGGAACCCGTTGACGTAATAACGTCAGTAGTTCAGTTCGCATAAATTGCAAGCGCATCATCCAAGTCGCATCTGGGATTTCTATTAGCAAGCTCCCATTTTGTAAATTTCCTATCCTGCATCCATGGATATTATGTTGTTTCAAATGCCTTTGTAGTAAACTGTTCAACGCCATGATCAGTACTACATCATGTTGCAAGCCGCTTTTATTTAATAACGAAGAAACGGATTTTGGCTGTCGGGTTCTATTCATTAATTTCATCATTGTGAAGACACAATGATCAGTATAGCGGTTATCTATTCAAGTTAGGAAACAGATTTTATGTTTTCAGTGATAAACATAGATTCCTGATAATTTTTTTTTTAGATTAGAGTGACAAAGATTTATTTAAGGACTTGAAATTGAGAAAGATAATCTCCATATCTTTTAATTAAAGTCCATTTTAGTATAGATGGCTTATCTGGTTGCTATTCCGGCATTATGTTAAGTGGGTAGATTTTTTAAGATAGCAAT
Organism: Psychromonas sp.; assembly: GCA_036554425.1. Classification (GTDB taxonomy): domain Bacteria; phylum Pseudomonadota; class Gammaproteobacteria; order Enterobacterales; family Psychromonadaceae; genus Psychromonas. Next base: position 1,578 of record DATBNI010000587.1, on the reverse strand, counting down.
AACTTTTTCAATGCGTTGTTTTAAAGCCGGGTCACCTATTTTCAAAAGTGGCGTTGCTGCAGAACGGGTTTACATAAAATTTTTATAGAATGAGAAAAGTGAAATGATTACAGGGCTAATAACAAAAATAATAGGCAGTCGTAATGACCGTTATTTGAAAAAACTGCGTAAAGTAGTAGATGAAATTAATAAGTTAGAACCACAAATGCAAGCTCTGTCGGATGAGGAATTAAAAGCTAAAACGGCTGAGTTTAAAGAACGCGTCGCATCGGGTGAAAGCCTGGATACCATTCTGGTTGAGGCCTTTGCCGTGGTACGTAATGCATCTGAACGTGTATTTGGTATGCGTCAATTTGATGTGCAATTAATGGGTGGAATGGTTTTAAATGACAATAAAATTGCTGAAATGCGTACCGGTGAAGGTAAAACATTAACCGCTACCTTACCGGCTTATCTCAATGCGCTTACCGGTAAAGGTGTGCATATTATCACGGTCAATGATTATCTTGCCCGTCGTGATGCTGAGTGGAATGCGAAACTTTTTGAATTTTTAGGGTTAACCGTTGGTATTAATATATCGGGTATGTCTGGCGATCAGAAACGAGCTGCTTATGCCGCCGATATCACCTATGGTACAAATAATGAATTTGGTTTTGATTACCTGCGCGACAATATGGCCTTTGAAGCACAGCAGCGTGTTATGCGCCCATTACACTATGCCATTATCGATGAAGTTGATTCAATATTAATCGATGAAGCAAGAACACCGCTGATTATCTCTGGCCCTACCGATGGCGATGCTACGCTATACACTGAGTTGAATACTGTTATTCCGATGTTAGTTAAGCAGGATAAAGAAGATACTGAGGAATATATCGGGGAAGGGGATTTTACTGTTGATGAAAAAAATAAGCAGGTTTTACTCACTGAACGTGGTCAGGAGAAAGTAGAACTTATCTTACAGGAGCGTGGTTTACTGGATGAAAATCAATCACTCTACTCAGCTGCTAGTATCAGTTTATTACACCATGTCAATGCGGCGTTGCGCGCGCATACACTGTTTGAAAAAGATGTTGAATATATAGTCACCGAAAAGGGTGAAGTTGTTATTGTTGATGAGCACTCTGGACGCACAATGCCCGGGCGTCGCTGGTCTGAAGGTTTACACCAGGCGGTAGAAGCTAAAGAGGGAGTACAGATTCAAAATGAGAACCAAACATTAGCCTCGATCACTTTCCAAAACTATTTCCGTCTCTATGAAAAATTGGCCGGCATGACAGGTACTGCTGATACCGAGGCATTTGAATTCCAGTCTATCTATGGCTTAGAAACCATTGTGGTTCCAACCAATCAAGCGATGATCCGTAAAGATGGCGGAGACTTAGTTTATTTAACTGAACTGGAAAAATATCAAGCTATTGTCGATGATATTAAAACGCGTCTGGAAAAAGGACAACCTATCCTGGTCGGTACGGTATCTATTGAACACTCTGAGTTATTATCCAATTTGATGGATAAAGAAAAAATAAAGCACAGCGTGTTAAACGCTAAATTCCATGCCAAAGAAGCTGATATTAT
>DATBNI010000570.1:0-6069 GCA_036554425.1 Psychromonas sp. | reverse complement strand
AATGTCGTTAATAAATAACACCGCAATAATAAAAATGGCACTGGGTAGCTGTTTAACCATAAAGGAAACAATAGCAGCGACCAGTAAAATATAAATAAAAGGGCTCAAAAATTGTTTAATAAAAATAAGCATGAGACTGCTAGGCTTTGCTGAGGGAAGACGGTTCTCTCCATATTCCTGCAATCGCCGGGCCGCTTCGAAGGAGCTGAGCCCCTGATCTTTAGCGTCTATATACATATTAATTGTTGCCTTCAGCACTGCCTCAAAAAACGCTCGGTAAAAAGATTACCAAGCGTTTTAAGTTTAGGTTATTGACTATTTATCCTTTAAAGCTGCGTGGGCGGCCGCCAGACGTGCAATGGGAACCCGATATGGCGAACAGGAAACATAGTCAAGCCCAATTTGATGACAAAATTCAACACTCGAAGGCTCACCTCCATGCTCTCCGCAGATGCCAACTTTCAAGCCGGGGCGGGTCTGTCTTCCCTTTTCAGTGCCCATTCTCACCAGTTGGCCAACCCCGGCACGATCCAACTTAATAAACGGATCGCTTAAAAACAGTCCGTTGTCTATATAATAGGGCAGAAAGCGTCCGGCATCATCGCGCGACAAACCATAGGTAGTCTGAGTCAGATCATTGGTGCCAAAGGAAAAGAAATCAGCCTGCTCGGCAATCAGATCGGCCAACAAAGCAGCCCGTGGCAATTCAATCATAGTGCCAATTTGGTAGTCTACTTTAACCCCATAACTGTCCATTACCTTTTCAGCCACTTGGATAGCTTTTTCGCGCAGAACCTTCAACTCATTTACATCTGCAACAAGCGGGATCATGATCTCCGGAACGATTTCATAATGCTCATTTTTAACCAGTTCACAAGCGGCTTCCATGATAGCTCTAACCTGCATATCGTAGACCTCCGGATAAGTCAGACCGAGCCGGCAACCACGATGACCGAGCATAGGATTGAATTCATGCAACTCTTCAACATGGGTTTTCACTTCCGAAAAACGCATGCCGGCAACAGCAGCAAGATCGGCAATATCATCGTCATTCTGTGGTAAAAATTCGTGTAATGGAGGATCCAGTAATCGGATCGTGACAGGCACTCCTCTCATCTCCCGGAACAGCCCGATAAAGTCACTTTTCTGCATCGGCATGATCTTCGCCAGCGCCCTTTCCCGACCTTGTAAATCGGCAGACACAATCATTTCACGCACCGCTTGTATCCGGTTAACATCAAAAAACATATGCTCTGTACGACATAAACCGATCCCCTCCGCGCCGAATTCTCTAGCAACCTTCGCATCATGGGGAGTGTCTGCATTGGCTCTTACTTTAAGGGTGCGGAATTTATCGGCCCAGCTCATTAATGTACCAAAGTCTCCACTGACTGCCGGTTGTACTTTTGCTATATCACCAAGAATAACTTCACCGGTCCCTCCATCCAGGGTAATAATATCTCCGTGTTTGATCGTATGTCCTGACTTGCTAACCATCACCTGTTTTTCATAATCAATATGCAGATCTCCACAACCTGCGACGCAGCTTTTTCCCATACCACGGGCGACCACAGCCGCATGTGACGTCATGCCGCCACGCGAGGTTAAAATGCCCTGTGCAGCGTTCATCCCATGGATATCTTCAGGACTGGTTTCAATTCGGACAAGAATGACTTTCTCCTTCAGCCTGTTTTTTTGTTCTGCTTCATCGGCATTAAATACCACTTTGCCGCTACAAGCGCCAGGGGACGCGGGTAATCCCTTGGCGATGATATTTTTATCCACAGAGGGATCAATCGAAGGATGCAGTAATTGATCTAGTTGTTCCGGTAAGACTCTTAATACCGCCTCGCGTTTGTCGATCAGCGCTTGATCAACCATTTCCACAGCAATCCTGATAGCTGCTTGGGCAGTTCTTTTACCCGTTCGGGTTTGTAGCATATACAGTTTTCCCGATTCGATAGTGAACTCAATATCCTGCATTTCACGAAAATGTTTTTCCAGGGTATTACGGTGATCCAGGAGTTGTGCGTAACACGCAGGCAAAACATCCTCCAATGCAGGCAAGTCGCCCGGTTTATATTTAACCTTATTAATAGGCTGCGGAGTACGGATGCCGGCCACAACATCTTCTCCCTGAGCATTGACTAAAAATTCACCATAAAAATAATTTTCTCCCGTGGCTGGATCGCGCGTGAATGCCACACCGGTCGCGCAGTCATCACCCATGTTACCAAATACCATGGCCTGCACATTGACTGCTGTCCCCCAATGGGATGGGATATTATTTAAGCGCCGATAAGTTACCGCGCGCTGATTCATCCAGGATCCAAAGACAGCACTAATAGCTTCCCAAAGTTGTTGCTGCGGATCTGTTGGAAAATCGAGGCCAAGCACTTGCCGATAACTGGCTTTGAATGCGGCGATCAACTGCTGCAAGTCTGCGGCACTCAACTCATTATCATTTTTAAGACCTTTAGCGCGTTTTTTATCCTCTAACAGCTCTTCAAAAATATCACCGTCCACTCCTTTGACAACGTTAGCGTACATCTGGATAAAGCGCCGGTAGGAGTCATAGGCAAAACGAGGATCGCTGCTCTGCTTAATAAGTCCCTGCACAGTCTGGTCATTGAGACCCAGATTAAGCACAGTGTCCATCATGCCGGGCATCGAAGCGGGGGCACCAGAGCGTACAGATAACAATAAAGGGTTAACGGGATCACCAAAACCTTTGCCCATCTGCTGCTCAAGCGTTTTAAGTGCAGCATTAACCTGCGACTCCACGCCTTCAGGGTAATGACGATCCTGTTGATAAAATGACTTACAGACTTCGGTTGTTAAGGTAAATCCGGAGGGAACAGGCAGGCCGATTGCGGCCATTTCAGCTAGATTGGCCCCCTTTCCACCGAGTAACTCACGTTGCGAGCGATCACCGTCAGCTTGGCCTTTAGTAAATAAATAAACATATTTTGTCATGATCATTGCCTCTAAAATCTAAGCAGAAAAATAATAAGGCCTGTAAATAAAATGCACTCGGGATAGATTACCACCGCAAAAATGAATAGATCGGTCGGGCAACTAACAGATAATAAATGCTTTTTTTATTTTTACTTAAACCTGAATTGATCCCCTGGTTATAAGAATGATAGTTCAGTCCTTATCTCTCTATAAAACAGAATACGGTCTGCTTTAACAAAGTTATTTTCAGCGCTTTTAAGATAAATTAATGATTAAATATTGATCTGTTTATTGAGTATGAGTGCGATTGGGAAAAACGCAAAATAGTTGCCTAATACCAAAAAATAATTAAATTATTGCCTTAAAGGCTATGCTCACCTTTAAATTAATATACAATTTTATTTATTTTGGTATAACTACGCGCTTTTTAGCTGTTATTTTTATAGCTGACTGGGTAGGATTTCTGCTGAGAGAAAAATGTTAGCAAGACTTATTGATCCTAAAAGGATGGAGTTATGTTTGAATTTATGTTGAAGGAAAAAGCAGATTTTCGCGTCCACTAAATCAAGTGGACGACTTTAATTCTATTCAGGTTATCCGGGTAGTGGCATTATTTGAACAGGATAACGCCCGAGTAAAGCTGAGTAGCTCAATAGCGCCGTAAAAGTACTATGATCTTGATTAATTATCAGCGGATCGACTGAACGCATTTTCAAAATCAGAACCAGTAGGATCCTGAAAAACTCTTAAGCCAAACTCAGGAATTACAGCTAAAATATGGTCAAAAATATCCGCTTGAATCCCCTCATAATTAACCCAGTCCTGATCGTTACTAAAAACGTAAACCTCTATGGGTATGCCCGCAGAACTAGGCGCTAACTGCCGTACAAGGAAAGTCAACTCATTATGTATCTTAGGATTTTTTTTCAAATAAGCATATAGATATGCCCTAAAGGTGCCTATATTAGTTAACCGCCGGCCATTAACAAGGTTGCTTAAATCGTTTCCTGTTTCTTTATTGTAAGTATCTATCTCTTGTTGTTTATTAAGTAAGTAATCTTTAAGCAGCCCGATTTTCATAAAAGCCTGGAGCATTTCTGGATCGCAAAATTTTACCGAAGTCATATCAATTGAGATGGAACGCTTGATTCGCCGTCCTCCCGACTCAGACATTCCCCGCCAATTTTTGAACGATTCAGAGATCAAAGCATGGGTAGGAATAGTAGTGATGGTTTTATCCCAGTTCCTTACCTTAACCGTATTAAGGCTTATATCGATTACATCACCATCCGCACCACGACTTGGCATTTCCAACCAGTCATCAAGACGTAACATATCATTTGCAGTAATCTGCATACCGGCCACAAATCCAAGCAGAGTATCTTTAAAGACGAGCATAATAATCGCCATCATCCCGCTCATGCCTAAAAATAATGCCCAAAGATCCTTGCTCATCAGAAGTGAGACGGAGGCGACAGTTGTAAAAATCCACAGTATAATTTTTAATACTTGGATATAACTGTTGATTGGGCGATGCTTTGACATTTTGTAGCTGCGGTAAATAGTATCAAATGCAGACAGCAGACTATGAATGACAAGGGCAAAGGCAAAAATCAAATACAGCGAAGTAAACTTATAAATATAATCTAATAGAAGCGGGTAATCATCAGCTGGAAAAATAATTTTTGAACCTACACTAAAGACCAAAATGGGAATAAGGTGAGATAATCGCGTAAATACATGACAGTTGTAAAAGATGTTATCCCATCGAGTTTTAGTGCTCTCGATAAAGTTTTTAAAAAAAACAGTTATTATTTGTTTGGTTATATAATTGGCGACTATAGAGATCAAGATAAGCATTAATAGCATTGAGATAACTGAAATTTCTGTTGCTAATTGTTGATCTAAAAAAATTGTTTGATACTTAGTAATAACTGCATTAATCATTAATTAGCCTTATCCTTTCATTTTTATTCAATAATATAATCTATTAGGATCTGTTCTTTTTTTACAATCCCCCCCAAGAGTAACTTAGTTGTTCATAACAGCAGGATTTACAAGTAATTATCAGCAAAAAAGCCCTACAATAATATTGTAAGGCTAACAAAACGCAGCGATAAAAAACAGGTTTTAACCTTTATACTTTTAAGCTAACTCCAGTCTTACCGCCTCTATCATAGCTTCTGGGTTACCTAAATAGAGAGAATGGTTCAATAACACCGCCTTTTCATCCATGGTTAACAATAAAGCGGGGAAGTTGGTGGTTTTCATAAACTCTTGAACTTCTTGAATATCGGACAAAGTATATTCAGATTCACTGGTTAATTCGTCTTTGAATATTTTATTAGGTGGCGATAACTTAAACTGCTCGATAATGCCATTAAAATCGTATTTACATCCTAAGGGATTACCTTCGATAAAGTGGGATTTTTGTAATGCATTTAAGACCGCTAATTCTTTCTCCGGTTGTTTATTTTGCAGCCAAGCCATAAAGTTGGCAGTCATAATTGCACTTTTAGGGCTATCGACAAAACGCTTATACTGTTGGCCAAATTTCACGACACTTTCTTTTGCCACCCGGCTCATATTCTCATGGCCAACACAATCACTGCCATCATAGTGAGCACAATGCCATAAATGGATTGTCATTTCAGGGTATGATTTTTCGATCTCATTAACTAAAGCAGTACTCGCGTAGCTCCACGGACAGTGAGAATCATATATAAAAAACAATTCGGGGGTCATTCAATTAATCCTTGTTATTAAATAGATTTGAGACCTGAATGGTCTCAGATTAAGGTATATTTTAACGAAAATGGGTGCATAGCATAGGGATAATATATCGCTTTTTGCTAGAAACTCAGTAAATTATAGGGCCATTTGATAGTTGTAAAAGTACAGCTTATCCCTTTATTGAGCATCCTGAATAAATCATTTACTCCGCTAATTTATGACTTCTTAATTAAACAATATTGCTGATAATTAAATAATCAAGCCCAGCTGTTATCGCCGCAACTTGCGCATTAATACAATCTTCCCCTGTCATATTAGGGCTATCGGGATAAACCTCTGTTGTTGTGCAATAGAGTGCGTTGGTAAAACCACTGCACA
>DATBNI010000559.1:0-20046 GCA_036554425.1 Psychromonas sp. | reverse complement strand
TGCTGCTGCTGGCTGTTCTGCTGGCTGTTCTGCTGCTGCTGGCTGTTTTGCTGCTGCTTGTCGTTTTGCTGCTGGCTGTTTTCCTGCTGTTCTTGTAATTGTTTCAATAAATCAATATTTTCTTGAGCTGCTTTTAAGTTCGGGTTGATAGTCAATGCCTGATCATAAGACTGGATCGCTTTGTCAAATTCCTGTAACTGTGCGTAGGCGTTACCCTGATTATAAAAAGCGGCCGCGCTGTCCGGTTGAGACCGGGTTGCCTGGGTAAACTCATCTAGTGCCTGCTGATATTGTTTATTTTTATATAAAGCACTGCCTTTTTCCAAGGGGTTGTCATACAACTCACCGGCCTGTGCATAGTCTTGATCCTGGTAGGCCTGAAAGGCATTTTGACGCTCATTTTTCCATATCGAGGCTTGCACTTTAGGCGTTGCAACCTGCAGTGTCAGCGCCAACAACAGAGTGTAAAAAATGCCTTTTCTAAACAGTAATAAAAACAGCGGGATTAATAAAAAAGCCAGCCAATAACCATCATCGACTGGAAGTATATTTTTCCCCTGCTGCTGGGATCCCTTTTTAACGCTCTGGTTAATCGAAAACGCTTTGGATAACTGCTCAATATCGCTGTTTTTATTACTCAGATCGACATATAAACCGCCGCTTGCACGGGTTATATCAAGCAAGGGGCGGTTATTTAACTTGGGAATCACTATTTGCCCTGTCTGGTCTTTTAATAAACCACCCTCAGGCAGTTTAATCGCGGCTCCCTGTTGACTGCCTATTGCTAATATTGAAACAGTCCAGGTACTCCCTTTTAATCTGTCAATCATTATTGCCGCGCTATCCCGGTCAATACCATCGGTGATAAAAACAATCTGTCCCTGCTGATAACCGGCATTTTTGAGCAGTCTTATCGCCTGCTCTAAAGCCAGATCGGCTCGTGATCCTGCCACGGGTATAATCTCTGGTGAAAGGTAGGGAATATGGTTGATGATTGCATTTGCGTCTCTGGTTAAAGGAGAAATAGTGAAGGCATCGCCTGCATAGGCAATTAAGCCTTTTTCACCTTCATCCCAGCTTTTAATCAGGTCAATGGCTTTATATCTTGCCTGGCTTAAACGGTTTGGTTTGGCATCTGTTGCATACATTGAATAGGAAAGATCCAGGGCGATAACTTGTGCTTTGCGCATTTCGTAAACCGGTAAATCATGCTGCCGCCAGGAGGGCCCTGCCAGGGAAATACAGGCAATAATCGCCAGTAAGTGAAAGACAAAGGACAGCGGAGAGGCATTTTTAGGGATGTTTACCAAGTGCTGGCTTAAGTGCGCCGCAATCAAACTCTGATGTTGTGGTTTTTTGCCGCTTTGATAACCCAATAAAGCAAACAAAAAAACACCGACAATACCCAGTAACCAAAACGGACGTAAAAATGCTAAGGGCATTAAACTTAACTCAGGCAGCATAAGATCCCCTTAATTTCAGGTACAGGGCAAAAAGTGATAACAGTATCAGTGACGTTGATAATGGCCAATAAAAGAGATCTTTTTCCGGGCGAAACGTTAAAGAATCACTGTCAATCGGCTCTAATTGATTCAGTGTTTGATAGATATTTTGTAATTCAGTTTGATTACGTGCTCTAAAGTATTTTCCGCCCGTCACAGTGGCTATCTGGGTTAATTTTTTTTCGTCCAAATCAGCGGAAGGGTTGATACTTTGACTGCCAAATATTCCGCGTTTAATCATCTGCTCTGCACCCAATCCTATTGTATAGATAGTGATATTGTTTTTAGCCGCCTGTTTCGCGGCCTGTATAGGCTCTATGCTGCCGGAATTATTTGCACCGTCACTTACCAGAATAAGGACACGCTGCTCATTTTTGTTTTCTACAAAACGTTTTATGGCCATGGCAATTGATTCACCAATCGCAGTCCGGGTGCCTGCTAACCCTATTTCACTTTCATCAACCATCTGCTGAATGGTTTTTAAATCAAAGGTTAATGGTGTTTGTAAATAGGCATGATCGGCAAACAGGATCAGCCCTAAACGATCTCCCTGACGCTGCTCAATAAAGGTTTTTAATAAATTCTTGAGCAGGGTTAATCTGTTGACTCTTTGCCCGTTTAAAGGCATATCCACTTCCTCCATGCTGCCCGATAAATCCAGGGATATCATCATGTCACGGCTTTGTTGCTGCAGGCGGATAGGATCGCCAAACCAAACGGGTCTGGCTAGGGCCGTTAATAATAACAACCAGGCGAGCCAGGGAATTATCGATTTTAAATAAGCTCTTTGAGGGGATGCCTGTTGTTCACTCAAACCTTCTGCCAGCGGGATCCAAACCTGGGTATAGTTTATCTGTTTTGCCTTTAATAAATACCTGATAATTAGCGGCAGCGGCAGGATAAAAAAGATCCATAAATAAACAAATTCAAACATTACTGTGCTTCTCTTGGGTTATGTCTTGTTGGTTTTTTATCTGCTGGTGCAAACCCGTTATCCATTTTCCGGCCTGCTCAAAATCACGTTTGGAACAGACTGACGCACTGTTGCCGTAAAGACGTTTTACAAAATGGGGCTTATCACCAAAAAGGGGCGTTTGTGCATAAGACTGTAAAAAATCAAACCACTGCTCCCCGTGTAATGATGCCACTTGCCGGCGTGGGAAATATAACAGGGCAACCCCCTTAAGAAGTTGATTTAATAGAATGAAGTCAGCGTTAGACTGCTCTAGATGGATTAATTGCTTTAAAGCCGTTTGTTGCTTAACTTTTTGTTTTTTATATTTTTTGAATAAATACACAGAGAGCAGCAGGAAAATAATGACAGCGCTTAATAAAAACCAGTAGACAGGTGCTGGCGGCCAGAATGAGGGCGTGGAAGGAGAAAGTATGTCATTAAGTTGTGCCAGAGGGCTTTGGTTACTTTGCGCGGACATGAAACTGATCCAATAATGAGTGTGAAGCTGATATCTGATGAAGAGGAATACCCTGTTTTGTAAACAGCTGGCTTACCTTATGCTGACGTTGACTGGCCGCCTCCTGATAATACTGCAGTGATTTTCTTTGCCTGAAAAACCCACTGCCTTGTAAACTGTTTATTTTAAGCGAGCTGTGCTGCACACTTTTGGGTAAGGCTGACTCCAGCGGATCAGATATCTGCCAGGCATTAATCTGATTGTGCCTGCGGATCTGGCTAATCAATTTTTGGCAGTGCTGATCGAGCTGCGAAAAATCACTGATTAAATGCACCTGACTGCCTGTCTGTACTAAATAGGAAAGGCGCTTAAGCTGTACCAATAATGATTGTGTTTGCTGCAGCGTTTTAAAAGGAGTGCTGCTGCAGAGTTGCGCGCTTTGATGCAGAAATGCCATCAAACCTGTATTTCTCCCGGTCGGTTTTAGTTCAGCCGCCTCTTGCTGGTTAAAGACTATGCCGCCAAGGCGATCATTACGTTGCTTTGCCTGCCAACTGAGAAGGGCGGCAAGATGACAGGCCTGCACTGACTTAAAGACAAACTGACTGCCAAAAATCATGCTGTCGGAAAGATCCAACAGGATAAAAACCGGACGCTCTTTCTCTTCCTGGAATAACTTGGTATGCGCTTTGCCGGTGCGCGCAGTGACAGACCAATCAATGCTGCGTATATCATCACCCGCCTGATAATGACGCACTTCAGCAAACTCCATGCCCCGGCCTTTGATTTTGGCCAGATAATTTCCGGACAGCTGTTTGTAAGCCGCGCTGCTGGCAGGCCTTAATTGTATTTTAGCCTGCTGTTTATAACTCAGTAATTCATTCAGACTGACATCAATGCCGGTTTGATAAGGGCTATCGGCAAACAGGGCATTTTTTGTTTTTACATTTGTCATTAGGCTGGAATGGCTACCTGGTTGATGATTTCTTGAATTACACTATTGGCATTAATACCCTGCGCCTCGGCTTCATAGCTTAATATAAGGCGGTGGCGTAAAACCGGATAGAGGTTTTGAATGATATCATCGGGCATCACAAAGTCTCGCCCGTCAAGCCATGCGCGGGCTTTGGCCGTGCGCATTAAGGCCAATGTCGCCCGCGGGCTTGCACCATAACTGATCCACTCTTTTAATTGTGTCCCGTAAGCTTGCGGCTGGCGCGTTGCAATAATTAAATCAATCAGGTACTGCTCTAAATGAGGTGTAATATTCACTGTCATTATTTCCCGGCGAATAGAGAAAATCTGTTCATTTAAGAGTGGCGTGATCTCGGCGATTTTTTCTTTGAGGATCTCTTTCTGATTGAGTTTTAAAATCTCTTTTTCCGTTTCTGCATTGGGGTAATCAAGCTCCAGATGCATGATAAAACGGTCTAATTGCGCTTCAGGCAAGGGATAAGTGCCTTCCTGTTCCAGCGGATTTTGGGTCGCCATCACTAAAAACAGTTCCGGTAACGGGTAGGTTGTTTTGCCGACCGTAATCTGCCGTTCAGCCATCGCCTCAAGCAATGCTGACTGCACTTTTGCCGGTGCACGGTTTATTTCATCGGCAAGAATTAAGTTATGAAAAAGCGGGCCTTTTTCAAAAATAAACTCGCCTGTTTCCTGGCGAAAAATATCTGTGCCGGTGAGATCCGAAGGCAGTAGATCAGGGGTAAATTGAATACGATGGAAATCCCCTTCAATACCCTTGGAAAGAGCGTTAATAGCACGCGTTTTAGCGAGTCCCGGCGGGCTCTCAACAAGAATATGACCATCAGCAAGTAACGCAATGAGTAAACCGTCAACGAGTTCACTTTGTCCCAGGATCATTTTATTCAGGTAAGTGCGTAATGCATCAAGCTGTTGTTTTGCCATAGTTATAATCTACTTAAAATGAAGGTGGTGGAAAATATACTGCGATTAAAGACCGTTTCAAGTGCTGAAAGTTCCCCTTGTTTTTAGCCATTAATTTCAATTAATGTGAAGTAAGAAGGGGAGTATAATAAATAATCACTAATGTTTATGACTTTCTTCATGTTTTTTCTACCTAAAGCACGTATCCTTGCAGTTTGGCGATTTTGTGTTAAATTTTGGAGCATTAATAAACAAATTTAATATAATTGTCAATTATACCCAACTAGGCAATGTTTTTGGAAAAAGGATCAATCAGTCTAATAAATGACTAAATCCTCGTCCTAATATTTTGTGTATTTTATTTTCAGCTTGAAGGAGAAAATGATGAGCGAATTAGAATCAGTGCTTTGGCATATTCTAGGTTATGCAGCAATTCCTACTATATTTGTTGCCGGTTTTATTGGCGTTTTTTTTGCGGCAGTTGTTATTTTAAAAATATCCGGCGCAACCCCAATCAAAGATTCATTATCTTAATAGACTATTGTGTCTAGTCTAATATTTACTGGAGGGTAAGTTATTGCATATCTATATTATGCGTCATGGGGAAGCTGAGATGCTGGCCCGCTCAGATTCGGAAAGAGCATTAACTGCGCTCGGCCGTTTAGAATCAGAAATGATGGCTAGCTACCTGGCGAATCAAAATATCTCTTTTGATGCTGTATTGGTCAGCCCGTATTTACGTGCCCAACAAACCTGGCAGTCAGTTTTCCCCTACTTTACTGCCGTTGCAAATGTACAAACCTTGCCGTTTTTAACTCCGGGGGGCAGCGCCCGTAAATCGGTGGATGAAATTCTGGCTTTGCAGGCTGCGGGCGTGCAAAAACTTTTGATCGTGTCTCATTTACCCCTGGTAGGATATATAGTTGGAGAGTTAGCTCCGGAAGCGGGTGTCCCTGCCTTTTCAACTTCCGCTGTTGGTATTGTCGAACTGGATGAGGACGGCTTCGGAAGTTTGCATAGTTTAACCAGCGTTGCACAACTGTCTAATCAATAAGAAAGTTTCTTTGATACCCTCTATTAAGTGACTGAATTCTGTTTTTATAATCTGATTGTGAGAATGGTTCAGGATCTTTAAGTGGATCCGTTAAAAACTTCTTGCAGCCCTAGTCCAGGTTCTTTTTAAATCTAAAAGCGGCCACCATTAACCCAAGACAGGTAAATCCTAATAACCAGATTGTGTCTTTCCATAAATCAATCAAGTCGGCTCCTCTTAAAATCACTCCGCGTATGATGCGCATAAAATGCGTGGCAGGCAGGGCTTCCGATATCCATTGTGCCGCTATTGGCATAGCTTCATAGGGAAATATAAATCCCGATAATAAGATTGAGGGTAATAAAATAAAGATAGTCATCTGCGTGGATTGCAGTTGTGTTGCTGCAATGGTTGAAATCACTAACCCAAGGGTTAAGCTGGCGGAAATAAAAATCAAGGTACTTAATAATATTTGGCTTAAGGCCCCGTTGACGGGAACAGAAAAGATAAAATATCCCAAGCCTAAAATGATAAACACTTGGATCAGCCCGACAAATATATAGGGGATTATTTTTGCTATCATCAACTCGATAGGGCGGATTGGGGTGGTAATTAACAGCTCTAAATTGCCTCTTTCTCTTTCCCGCACAATAGCCGCACTGGTAAACATAATCATGGTCATAGTAAGAATAATACCCAATAAACCCGGAATGATATTTACCGCAGAGCGCCGCGTAGGGTTATAAAGCAGGGTTACCTCAAAGTTTTTTGGCCGCTTCGATGACATGAATCTAAGATCCGTTAACGGCATATTTTGCAGTTGCAAAATAGCCGCACTGATCATGGTATCTGAGCCGTCAACCAGCCACTGACCTAATAGCCTGTCTTGTGCCATTCTTCGGGTTAAATCTTTGGGTAATATTAATACCGCGCGGACCAGACCTTGTTGTAATGCCTGCTCTCCTTCATCAACAGTTGCGTACTGATGAGTGATCTTGACCACTTGAGATACTTGTACCGAGGCGCGGATCACCCGACCGACGGCTGATTCACTTTGATCTACTATGGCGATCGGCACATTGCGAATATTAGTATTGATTGCAAAACCAAAGAGTAACAACTGGATCAGCGGGATCATCACAATCATAGCAAAGGTGATCCTATCCCTTGATAGTTGGCGCAGCTCTTTAACTATAATTGCCTTTATGCGAAACAGAGATTTCATCGGTCATTTTTTCCCGTGGAGGTTACAAAGACGTCTTCCAGACTTGCTCTGTGTGGATGCTGCAACTCTGGGAAAGTATCTTGAAACCACATAGTGAAGGTGGTTCGATCCCTTGATAGTTGGCGCAACTCTTTGACTATAATTGCCTGCTTTTATTCGAAACAGAGATTTCATCAACGATTTTTTCCCGTGGAGGTTACAAATACGTCTTCCAGACTTGCTCTGGTGATATTTATTTGTGCATTCTGCAGTTCCGGGAAGGTAGTTTGAAGCCAGCCGATCGGATCTATTATATTATTATTGACCAATACCCGCAGCCGGATCCCGAGCTGGGCGGCAGATTGAATCTCTTTATTTTTTAATAACTTTCTCTTTAGCACCCGTAAATTTCCTGCATTGATTTCAATAACATGTACACCCATATTATTCATCAGGGTTTCAGGCTCAGCATCGGCTCGAATAACACCCGCTTCCATAATGGCAAGGCGGTGGCAGCGCTCGGCTTCATCCATATAATGGGTGGTAATTAAAATGGTGGTTCCCCGATCGCTCAAATCGAAGAGCTGCTCCCAAAATTCCCGTCTGTTTTCAGGATCGACGGCAGAGGTGGGTTCATCCAGAAAAAGCAGTTCAGGTTGATGCATGGTGGCTGCTGCCAATGATAAACGTTGTTTTTCACCACCACTCATTCCGGAAACCCGTTGCGCTTTTAATGCCTGCAGCCCGTAGGTGTTTAACTGCGCTTTAATACGATCTTTTAAAGCAAGGCGAGGCAACGCATAAATTTGTCCTATAAACTGTAAATTTTCCAGTACGGTCAGATCATCGTAAAGCGAAAATTTTTGGGTCATATAACCAATCTTTAAACGCAGCAGCTCAGCTTGCCTGGGAATCTCCAATCCCAGCACCTTAACTTGTCCTGAAGTGGGTTTTAATAAACCCGTAAGTATTCGCAGTGTGGTCGATTTCCCACAACCGTTGGGTCCCAGAAATCCATAAATACAACCTTTGGGTATCTCTAAATCAATCCCCTTTATTGCGGTGAAATTACCGAATTTTTTGCTTATATTGGTTGCCTGAACCGCCAACTCAGTCATTACCGGCACCAAGGGGATTGTTTAAATCAACCTGCGCGGGGATACCTGAGGGTAAGTCTTTAGCACTTTCCGGTAAGGCGACTTCTGCCAGATACATCAGACGCGAACGTTCATCTTCGGTCAGGGCATAATAGGGAGTGAAAGAGGGAACGCTGGCAATCCAGCGCACTGTCCCTTCGAAGGGCTCCTTTAAACCATCAACAAAAACAGTAACCTGGCTGGAAATAGAAAAGTCTAACCGGGATGAAGCCGGGATATAAACACGTGCATAGGGGGCATTTCCGGCCTCAATCAGTGCCAGTAACGCGCCCGCAGGCACTCTTTCACCAAGATGATATGGCAGGCTGTCTAAAATACCTTCACGTGTTGCTATGACAGTGAGTTCATCTAGTTTTTGCTGCTCTAATGTCAACTTGGCTTGGGCAATCTCTACGTCAGCCTGTGCTGCAGCGATATTTTCTCTGCGGGCGCCTGAAATTAATTTTGTCAGATCTTCGTTTTCCGCGTGATAAGTGCCTGCTGCGGCATCTTTTATGGCTAACTGGCTATCTCTTTCGGCGACACTGACCAGCCCTTGTAAGAAGAGTTTATTGATCCGCGTATAGTTTTTTTCGGCGGCAATCAGGTTTGCTTTGGCGCGATCTGATTTGGCTTTTGCCGCCGCAATATCTTCGGATCTTTCGCCGTTGGTAAGCAGCAATAGCTGCGCCTGCGCTCGGGCATATTCTGCTTGTGCTTGTGCTAATAGCGCTTGTTGCTTTTTATCGTCTAACTTAACCAGTACGTCACCTATTTTAACATGGTCGCCTTCTCTTACCGGTAATGCGCGAATAATCTCGTTGGCTGTCGCGCTAAAGGTGATTTGATCTCTTTCTAGTGTGCCTAATGCCAGTTCGGTTGTCTTATCTTCACAGCCAAACAGTAATATAAAACAACTCGCTAACAGCAGTAAAATTCGCATGTGCCCGGATCTCCCTATTAACTGTTAATAATAGTTAAACTCCCTGTAAAAAAACAAACATAGCGCCGATTTTGATCATTAATTATCTGCCAACTGCCTGAATATGCAGATTCAAGCAGTTGGTGTATACAAGGTAACTTGTTAATAAATAGATAATATAAACAAATACAATGCTTCGACGCGGTTTATGAAAATAAAAATGCACTCTTATTTCACCGAACAGCATTTACCCCTAAGGCGTTCGCCACCTCCTGTTCCAACTTCCTTCTGCAGGCTTATTCGCAGATTAATTTCTGTTCATTAGCGGCATTTAATCTGTGACAGTTGTCGCGCTTTTGTCAACAAGTCAGGGTAATTACTTTACTGTTAACAATTGGTTAACAATTGAGATAAAGGGTTAATACAAACTGCCTAATATACAAAAATACAAACACAGCCGCCTATTACCAGCTTTGCATATTTGAGGAGATGAACTTTCTATGGAACAACAAATTCACCAAGACAAACCCGTACTTGAGATGAAAAATGTATCCAAAACATTTCCGGGTGTTAAGGCTCTGAATAATGTTTCTCTTACTGTTTATCACTCGGAAGTACATTCTTTAATGGGTGAAAACGGCGCGGGAAAATCAACCCTGATGAAAATACTCTCCGGTGCATATACCCCGGATCAAGGTAGTCAGATTATGGTGAACGGCGAGGTTGTTAATATTAGCGATCCGCTTTCCGCTAAAAAACAGGGAATAGCCGTTATTTATCAAGAGCTCTCCTTATCGCCTAATCTGTCAATCGCGGAAAATATCTTTTTGGGCAGCGAAATATCCCGTTATGGCATGGCCGATAAGAAAAGCATGGAAGAACAATCTCAGCATACTTTAGACCGTTTGGGCGTGGTTTTTTCACCCAGCACCAAAGTTTCCATGCTTTCAATTGCCGAGCAGCAGATGATTGAAATCGCCAGAGCAGTGCATACCAATGCCAAAATATTGGTGATGGATGAACCGACAACGGCACTTTCTACCCGTGAGACGGGACATCTTTTTACCTTGATTCACAAACTCCGGGAGCAGGGGCTGGCCATTATTTATATTTCCCATCGGATGTCTGAAATATATGAATTGTCCGATAGATGCTCAGTATTAAGAGATGGTTGTTATGTGGGCACCTTAAACAAAGATGAGCTGTCATCGGACTCACTGGTCAAGATGATGGTTGGCCGGGACATTTCTGGTTTTTATAAAAAAGATCCTTTACATCTCTGTACGCGGGGAGAAGAAGTCCTTGAAGTTAAGGGGCTTTGTGATGGGCAAAAAGTGAAAAATTGCTCTTTTACACTTTATCAGGGAGAGATTCTTGCGATTGCCGGTCTGGTGGGATCCGGGCGCACAGAATTGGCCAGATTGATTTTTGGTGCAGATAAAAAAAGCGCGGGAGAGATTTTTTTGAACGGCAAGCTGGTGAATATCACTTCACCCAAAGTGGCTATCGATCTGGGCATACTTTATCTCACGGAAGATCGCAAACACCAGGGTTTATTCCTGGATATGGATGTCTGTAATAACATTAATATCCTCGCTTTTTCTAAAGACTGCAATAACTCCAAAATGCTTAACTTATCCAAGAGAGAATCACGAGCGAAGAAGGCTATCGCCTCCTTAGGTATTCGCGTCGCCAGCGCAAAAGTTGGGGTGGGCACCCTGTCAGGGGGGAATCAGCAGAAAGTGTTGTTATCCCGACTCCTTGAAATAGCGCCCAAGGTGCTGATTCTTGATGAACCAACGCGCGGTGTTGATGTGGGTGCCAAGTCAGAAATCTATAAAATTATTAACGATCTGGTTCAGAAAGGGGTTGCCGTGTTAATGATTTCCAGTGAACTTCCCGAGGTGATTGGCCTCGCTGATCGGGTCTTGGTGATGCATGAGGGGGAGATTTCCGGTGAACTGGAACACGGGAAAAATGAACTCAATCAAAACAATATTATGAAGCTGGCCTCGGGTGCCTAAACAGTTATTTTTTACTCAAATTAAGAAAGAGAGTCATCATGAATACTACTACAACAAAGAGTTCAACTGCGTCCGCCGTTTTAGCAAAGAAGGCTGATAAGAAACAGAATTTTTCCCTGCGCCTGATGCTTAAAACCGTTGGCATGTTACCCGTCCTAATCATTTTGTGTATTGGTTTTGAAATGATGAGCGGGCGTTTTATGTCCTGGAGTAACCTGTCGATCGTTGCCCAGCAGGCCTCAATCAATACTGTATTAGCCGCAGGCATGACCTTTGTTATTTTAACCGGCGGGATAGATTTATCGGTCGGTTCGATACTCGCAGCTTCCGCAATGGTTGCCGTGATAGTCTCCAAATTCCCTGAACTCGGTATGCTCGGCGTTCCTGCAGCCCTGATAGTCGGTACTCTGTTTGGACTGTTAAACGGCAGCCTGATTGCTTTTTTAAAGTTACCGCCTTTTATTGTCACCCTGGGAGCATTGACAGCAGTGCGGGGAATTGCACGATTAATGGGCAACGATACCACTGTATTTAACCCTGATATGGCCTTTGATTTTATCGGTAACGGGACGCTGCTGGGTATCCCCTGGTTGATTATTATCGCCTTCGTCGTGGTTATCGTCTCCTGGTTTATATTAAAAAGAACAGTGCTAGGCATCCATATTTATTCCGTAGGCGGTAACGAGAACGCGGCAAGACTGTCGGGTATTAAAGTCGCCGGCGTATTACTTTTTGCTTACGGCATGTCAGGACTTCTTTCCGGGCTGGGCGGGGTTATGTCAGCTGCTCGTCTTTATGCAGCCAATGGCACGCAGTTAGGCATGGCCTACGAACTGGATGCGATCGCGGCGGTTATTCTGGGGGGGACCAGCTTTGTCGGCGGAATAGGGTCGATTTGGGGAACATTAATTGGGGCATTAATTATCGCAGTGCTGACTAACGGGCTGGTCTTAACCGGGGTGCCTGATGTTTGGCAGTATATTATCAAAGGCTTAATTATCATCGGCGCAGTGGCTTTAGACCGTTATCGTTTACAGGGCAATGCAAGAACATAAAATATTAGTTAAAAGAGTTTATCCACCGGTCGCCATAAAACTGTGGCAACCCAATCACTTGAATGACAAATGGAGATTACAATGAAAGGCTTAAAATATTTGGCAATGACTGGCGTACTGTTTGCGGGAATAAGTACTTCTGCCTATGCAGGAGAGCTTAATAAAATAGGTATATCGCTGGGCTCTATGGGCAATCCGTTTTTTGTGGCTTTAGCAAGCGGCGCTGAAGCTGAAGCAAAAAAAATCAATCCTGACGTTGAGGTACTGGCATTAGGTTATGATTACGATTTGGGTAAGCAGTTTAATCAGATTGACAACTTTATTGCCGCAGGCGTGGACTTGATCCTGTTAAATCCGGGCGATCCTAATGCGATTGAGCCGGCGATTAAAAGAGCACAAAAAGCGGGTATTGTTGTTGTGTCCGTTGATACGGCTGCTAAGGGGTCTGATGCCACAGTGACCACTGATAATGTCAGTGCCGGTGCCGTAGCCTGTCAATATATTATTGAAAAATTAGAGGGTAAAGGTAATGTTATCATTCAAAACGGACCGCAAGTGTCGGCTGTTATCGATCGCGTTAATGGTTGTAAGGCGGTCTTAAAAGCAGCACCGGGGATCACTGTATTATCTGATGACCAAGATGGTAAAGGTTCTCGAGATGGCGGGATGTCTGTGATGTTAGGGCATCTGACGCGCTTTGGTGAAATTGATGCCGTATTTGCGATCAATGATCCTCAGGCAATAGGTACAGATTTAGCGGCTAAACAGCTTAAAAGAGATAATATAATTATCACTTCAGTTGATGGCGCACCGGGTATTGTCGCTGCGTTAAAAAATCCAGACAGTCCTATGATTCAAGCCTCTGGTAGCCAAGACCCCTTCTTTATGGCGGCCTCAGCTGTGAAAATAGGATATCAAATAATGAATGGAGAGGTGCCTGAAGAGCGGGTAGTATTACTTCCTTCTGCGTTGGTGGATCGCGGTAATGTCAACGAATACCAAGGTTGGGATGCAGTTCGATAAATTAAAATTTGAGCCATGTTAACTTAGCATGGCTCTTACATAAAAATGAACATTTTTTATTCCATTTATTTTCAAATACAGCGAGTTATTACTTTCCCATGCAGCAGGATGATAAGTGCTAAAAAAACGGATAAAGAATCGCGCACTGACTGCCATGATCACAGCCTGTATCATGTCTTTTGCATTAGTGCTGGTGGCCTGGATAGGTTTAAATAAAACCGACCGTATTATTACCCAAATTGAATCGGAATCTTTACCCGACATTCGTGTGGCTTTGAGGCTGGCGGAAGGTGTCGCCCAGTTAACTGCATTAGCCCCTAACGTCTCCTTGACCAACCAACCCTCTCTGCTTAATCAGCTGCAAATTCGTTTACAGCAGCGCTTTGATAAACTCTTTGAGATTGTCAAAATAATTTCAGATGACGAGTTTAAAACAAAACTGCTGCAGCAGTTGAACGCTATTCAAAAAAGTTCCTTACAGTTAATTACGGTGGAGCAGCAGAACTTATTCCTGTCGGAAAAGCTGCTTAGCCGGCGTTACCAATTGAAGTTTTCTGCTTTTAAAAATGAATTAGGCCGTTTTTCGAGCAACATCCCTGCACTGCAGGAGATTGATTATTTGATCGACTTTTTGATCGATCCCGGTGCTTACCAAAATGATTTAATTGTTAACATATTAAATGAGTTACCTGAACAAAAAACAGAAAATTCAAAGGAATTATTAGCATTTTTGAATTTTGCCAAAGAAAATGTCAGTGACCGGGCGAATAATGACAAACGTAAGCGATTTTTGCTGGTTTCGATGCGGGTACAATCGGAATCCTTGAGTAATTTTGTCAACCTGTTTGCTAATTCAATTCAAGATAAAGTACTCACTCAGCAGCAGCAGGCCCATGCTTTGATAAAACAAGTGTTCTGGGGAATGCTGGTTATGATGGTTCTCTTAATTATCACAGTTGTCACTAACTACGGCAGTAACTTGCGCGTGTTAAATGATCTGACTACTGTCACCGATGACATGGTCAGATTATCTAACGGAGAGATGCGCGAGGGCAGAGTATTAAAACAAAGCCAGGATGAAGTGGGAGAGTTGTTCAAGGCATATTTGATCTTTCAAGCTCATACTTTGCAGATCCAGAAAGCCAGTAATGACTTGGAACAGCAGAAACTGCTTTTAGAAACCATTTTTAACAGTATGAATGACGGATTAAGTGTTTTTTCTGCTGATAATCGCTTACTTACCTGGAATAAAAACTATCTTAATTTACTCGGCTTGACTGAGCAGGATATCTATCCGCAAATGCCGCTTGAAGATATTATTCAGCTGATAAGCCGTGCCGGGGAAGAGTTTAAAGATATTAATGGCCACTTTATCGATATCCATCAATGGACAATCAAGCGCCATAATTCCAGTCAATTTGTGGAGCGCCATGATCAGGCGGGAAGAACCATTGAATTTCGCAGTCAGCCCATGCCCAATGGCGGGTTTATAACGCTGATTCAAGACTTAACCTATCGCCGCGAGACCGAGTTGCAGTTACAACAAGCCATTAAGATGGAAGTGCTGGGTAAGTTAACCGGTGGTGTTTCCCATGATTTTAATAATTTTTTAACCACTATTCTCGGTAACCTGCAATTATTGGAGCTGCAACCCGGCTTGAATGACCGTCAGCGAAAATATTTAAACCGTGCTTTGAAAGCCACTGAAAAAGGCAGTGAATTAATAAAAAAACTGCTTGCCTTCAGCCACAATAGATTTCTGGAGCCCGAACTGGTTAATTTGGATGAGTCGATTAAAGATATTACCGATTTACTGCAATACAGCGTGTCAGACGGCATTCAATTTATTTTCGATTTAGGCAATATAAATAAACAGGTAAAAATAGACAGAATCCAATTTCAAAACGCGTTACTTAATTTGACCCTTAATGCCAATGCCGCTATAGCAGATCAGGGCAGTATTAAGATCAGCACGCGTATCATCTGCAAACAAAATATTTCCTGGATAAGGGTTTCCGTTGCAGATAATGGCAAAGGAATTCCCTATGAAATTCAGCATAGGGTCTTTGAAGCCTTTTTTACCACTAAGGAGATCGGCGCCGGTACGGGATTAGGATTAAGCTCTGTGCACGGATATGTACAACGTTCTGGTGGTGAGATAGGCATTAAATCTAAACCCAATGAAGGCACGACAGTATGGATGGAATGGCCCGTTGAGGTGCAGTCATTTCCTACCAGTAAGATTGTTGTTTCTAGCGCAGAGGAAAAGATCGCGCCAAGAGTATTACTCCTTGTTGAAGATGATCCGCAGGTTGCCGAGACAATGAAAGATTTTTTGGCGATTAAATTTTCTGATGTTAAACATTTTTCATCTGCCGATAGAGCCTGGTATTGGATTACGCGCAATCATATAAAAATTATCGGCATACTCAGTGATGTGCATCTGCTCAATTCAATTTCCGGCATCGAGCTGAGGGACAAAGTGCAGTACAAGTATCCTGAACTCCCTTACTTTTTATATTCGGGGATGGCAAAGGAAGCGATTGAAAAACAGTTTGATTGTAAGATTGAATGCAATTTCATCAATAAACCGGTGACTTATAAAGATATTGCTAACATCACTATTGGTAAAAATGATGATGGCGCAAAAGGAGATATATGAAAAAGATCATTAGCAATATTATTCTTGCCGCTATTGTGCTGTTGGGAACAGTCACCTCTAAAGCTTTTGCTTTAACGGTTGGAATCAGTTTGGTGGATCTGTCCAATCCTTTTTTTATTATGCTTGCCGAAGAAATCTCTGCCCAGCTAGAGGCTCAGGTTGAAGGCCAGTTAACTATTTATGTGCATTCAAGTGCCTACGATCTTAATCAACAAAACCAGCAAATTAACGATTTTATTAACCAAGAGGTGGATATCATTTTCATCTCTGCCTCTGCCAGTGACGCTATTGCACCGAGTATAAAAAGCGCTCGAGAAAAAGGGATAATAGTCGCCGCGGTGGATATTGAATCACGGGGAGCTGATATCAGTATTACCTCTGATAATTTTCAGGCGGGTCAGTTATCCTGCCAATATTTAGTTGACCGGCTTGGGGGTGTTGGCGAAATCGCTATAATCAATGGTTGGACAACAATATCATCAACCCGAAATCGTGTCGCAGGCTGCTCTGATAGGTTAAAACAATATCCCGGGATCAACCTGGTTTCATACTCCCATAGCGGCAGCGGGAGTTTCAGCGGGGGACTGGAAAGTATGACTTATCTGATGCTCGAATACCCCAATCTGGATGCGGTATTTGCGATTAATGATCTCACCGCATTAGGTGCGGAAGAAGCGGCCAAACAGTCCGGAAATGATAAGATCATGATAGCGGCGGTAGATGGATCCCCTCTGTTTTTAGATCATCTTAAATCACCAGAGAGTCTATTAGTTGCCACCGCGGCACAGTTTCCCCGCGCGATAGCCCAAAAAGCGGTTATTCTCGCGTTACAAAAACTCAGCGAAACATCTTCCGGCCATACGGCAGAGTTAATAGCTACTGAGTTAGTGACCAAACAGAACGTCAGTCAATTTAGCAACTGGGATAAAATAAAATGAAAGATTATGATCAACTTGCCTTCCAGCTACGCGAAAAATCATTAACATTACCCGCCGGTACGCAATATTGGATTGCATTGGCAGGCGCCCCGGGGAGCGGAAAAAGCACAGTTGCAGAGGCGTTAAAGTTCCGTTTGGGTGAACTGCTTACCATTATTCCGATGGACGGTTTTCACTACTATCGCAGTGAACTGGATAAAATGGACAATCCCGCCGAAGCTTATGCCCGACGCGGCGCCCCATTTACCTTTAATGCTCCAAAGTTTGTCAATGCAGTGATTAAAGCGCGCCGGGAAGGCGAGGGATTGTTTCCCGGTTTTGACCATGGCCGCGGTGATCCCGTTGAAAATAAAATCCTGTTAAATAAACAGGCTAAAATCGTTTTAGTTGAAGGTAACTATTTACTGCTGGATGAAAAACCCTGGTCGCAACTGCGGCACAATGTGTTTGATGAAACTTGGTTTTTATATGTGCCGCTGCCTGAATGTAACAGACGTGTCTGCGAACGCCATATGAAGACCGGGTTAACCAGGCAGCAGGCGCAGCAAAGAGTAGAAAACAACGATAGTCTCAATGCCAAGCTGGTGACTGAGGTGTCTATCAAAAACGCGCAGCGAATAATTCGCATAAACTAAAAATCAGAGGCTGTGCAGAAAATAAAAAACTATCGCTTAGTGCCTAAAACAGAAAGGATTTTTTTGCCTGATTTGTTGCTGCAGCCTATAACTATTGAACATTTTTATTGTTATTTATCATGAAAAACGGCTAAATACAGACACTAGTATTTCCCCAAATCAAGGAATCAAGTGTAGATGGAAGATCGTTCTAAAAAAACTATTCTGATAGTAGATGATGAAGTTGAGGTGCGCATTCTGGTCAGCGAAGTTTTAAATCAAGCGGGTTATCCCTGTGTTGCCGTTGCTGACGGAAATGCCATGTTTGGGGCAATGGAAGAAACACTCTTTAGCTTATTAATCATTGATTTGCGGTTGAAAAATGAAGATGGTTTAGTACTGGCGCGCAGAGTAAGAGAAAGCAGCAATATACCGATTTTAATGTTGACTGGAAAAGGTTCTGAAATGGATCGAATTCTAAGTTTGGAACTTGCTGCAGATGATTTTCTGATGAAACCTTTTAATATCAGAGAACTGGTTGCCAGAGTTAACGCATTGCAGCGCAGAGCCGTGATGACAATAAAAAAAGACCTTACCGACTTGTCTGATTCTCATGAGTGTTTGGCTTTTGGTCAGTGGATCCTTGATTTATCAGCCCGTGAATTACGCAACAGCAGCGGGGAAGTTACCCTGCTAACCTACGGAGAATTTACCCTGTTAGAAAGCCTGGCTAAAAGACCTAAACGGGTCATTTCCCGAGAGCATTTATTAGAGTACCTGCGCGGCGCGGAAGGTGATACCTTTGACCGTACTGTTGATGTGTTAATATCTCGCTTACGCCATAAATTGGAAATCAATTCAAGAAGTCCCAGATACATACGCACAGAAAGGGGCATAGGTTATAGTTTTTCTGAAAATGTCAGTAAATGCATTAGATGATGATGCTTTTTTTATGCAGCTTACAAGCTGCTGAAATGCAATTTTTCATCCAACTTTTAAAGTGTATCGCTAAAATATAACTTATTTAATAATAAGTTAGCGACATCAAAAAGACTCCCTGAAGTATAACTGCAATATCATTGTAACTGTTAAATAACAGCAAAATCAGCTTAAGTATTTCCGGGCGCGTCTGATGACAATCCCTTATTGACTTCGTTTAATGTGAAATCGACAAAACGCCTGTTGGCTATTGATAAATAACCCTCTTTGCGCCAGGCTAATGCAAGGTCGAGATAGACTGGCTCTTCAAAGGGAATGCCCAGTACTTCCGGCTCTCGGTCTGTAACTAACTCCAGCAGGGCGGTTATCGCAAATTCGTTTTTAACAATGTTTAACATCATCGCCAGTAAATTGGTTTCAAAAGAATATTTGGCCCTGCACTGATATTGTCCGCAAAGTTTATCAATCACTTCCCGGTGAAAGTAACCCACTTTAAACATCACCAGTTCCTGTTCGAAAAAGGTACTGTAATCGAGTTTTTTCAAGCCGGCCAAGGGATGATTTGTACCCACAGCGGCAACCATTTGTGAGGTGATCAGGTGTTTGGCCTGCAGTTCATCGGGTAAGTGGTCATTGACTATCACTCCCAGATCCAACTCGCCGTTTAACAGCTGGGCTCTGATAGTTTGCGTGCCGGACTCAACGATTGAGAGGTTAATATCAGGGTACTTAAATTTAAAGGCCATTAATATTTCAGGGAAAAAATAGGATCCCATCATGCTCGGGATGCCAATTTTAACTTCCCCCTTTTCAAGGCCGCGTAATTCATCAATGGCAATTTGCGCATCCTTTATTTTGCTTAAGATAACCTTGGCATGGGTTAATAGCACTTCTCCCTCTTTCGTTACCGTGACGCCTTTACTGCTGCGGTGTAATATTGTCACTCCAATTTTCTGCTCTAACTTGCGAATTGCAATACTCAAAGCGGATTGCGCAATACCCAGAACTTGAGCGGCCTTGGTATAACTGCCATGCTCAACTATGGTCACGAAATAATATAATATTTTGGAATTTAACATAAGTTTAATATATGGAGACTATGAGTTTAATATATTTTTAATATTAGCATTTAATGACTAATCTATGAAAAGAATAAATTACCGAGTAGATAAAGTGATCAAATTACATTCCCCCTCATACAAAAGTGTCACCATCGGTCTAGGCCTAGGCTCTTTTCTGGTTTTCTGTAACCTCTATTATTTTCAGCCGTTACTGCCCTATTTTATGGGAAAATTTTCGGCCTCTGAGCTGCAGGTCAACTGGCTTTTTTCCAGTACGACCCTGGCGGTCGCCTTTGCGCTTATTCCCTGGGCAATTGTTTCTGAAATATACGGCCGCAGACCGGTGATGTTATGCAGTTTAGTGTTAATTCCTTTAGTTAATCTGCTGATGTTTTTCAGCCAGGAGCTGTCACATTTAATCTTACTGCGGACATTATTAGGCGTCGCACTGGCGGGTTTTATTGCCGTGGCGGTGGCTTATATGGCGGAAGAGTTTGAACCGCAGGCCCTGTTAGTCGCGGTTGGCGGTTATATCAGTGCAAATTCACTGGGCGGTGTTATCGGACGACTCTATGGCGGGGTAATGACTGACTTTGTCGGCTTAAAGTGGACCATTTTTAGCATGTCT
>DATBNI010000547.1:0-3559 GCA_036554425.1 Psychromonas sp. | reverse complement strand
GTTTAACCTGGCAGGTACAAGAATTAGAGGCTTAATATCGGCTTACTTTAAGCGAAGGTTTGGGCCTTCACTTTTATCCCTTAATCCAGTAAAAGATCCCCACTATGCACCTTAATGAAAACCAGTTAAGCACACCTTATTTTATGATCGATGAAACAAAGCTGATTGAAAACCTTGAAAAAGCCAAACAGCTTAAAGAAATTTCAGGTGCTAAATTAGTCTTGGCGTTGAAGTGTTTTTCAACCTGGGGGACTTTTGACACTATTAAACCTTATTTAGACGGCACCACCAGCTCGGGCCCTTTTGAAGTCCAATTAGGCCATCAGACCTTCGGCGGTGAAACCCATGCCTACAGCGTCGGTTATTCCAAACAAGATATAGATATAGTCGCGCCTTTATCGGACAAAATTATCTTTAATTCCTTAACCCAGTTAGAAACCCATTTTGAGGCAGCAGATCCCTTTGCATCCTTAGGTTTGCGCATTAATCCGGAGCGCAGCGTTGCCGGTCAGGATCTCGCCAATCCGGCCCGCCCTTACTCGCGTTTAGGGGTTAAACAGGATTTACTGGATTTATCTGTGCTTGATAAAGTGGATGGTTTTATGTTTCATATGAACTGTGAAAACAAAGATGCAGATGCCTTTATCGAAATTTTGGATCATATTTCGAAGACCTTTGCGGAATACTTAACCCAGCTTAAATGGTTAAGTTTAGGCGGCGGAATCTTCTTTACCTACCCGGATTATCCGATCGAAAAACTTGCCCTGGCGTTAAAAGCCTTTAGTGAAAAACACCAGCTGCAGCTTTACTTAGAGCCTGGCGAAGCGATCATTACCCGCACCGCGGATCTGGTGGTCAGCGTGATTGATATTGTTGACAATGGTAAAAAAACCGCGATTGTCGACAGTGCGACAGAAGCACATCGTTTAGACACCCTAATCTACAATGAACCTGCATCCATTGCTGAAGCATCTGCCGATGGAAAATTCCCCTATATCATAGGGTCATGCTCCTGTTTAGCAGGCGATCAATTCTGTGAAACACAATTTGATCAAGCGCTGCAGATTGGGCAAAAATTACATATTCAAGATTCTGCCGGTTATACCATGGTCAAACTGAATTGGTTTAACGGTTTGAAAATGCCCAGTATCTACTACAAGCGTGTCGGTGGGGAAATTGAGCTGTTAAACTCATTTGGCTATCAGGATTATAAAGACAGTTTAGGTAAAGGCTAAACAAAGGCCATTTTTCTCCGATTGGGATTTATAGGCAAATGACTTGCAGATGCCGTAATCAGCATCTGCAACTCATTTGGCTGGTCTTACAGCTTTGCCAGATAACCCGGTCCCCCTAAGGATCTTACCGCTATCTGGATTTGCTGCGCGCGCTGGAGCACATACAACGAAGGATATTTAGCCGACAGACCTTTAGGGTTGGGTAATACAGCTGCTAAAAGAGCGGCCTGGTGAGCACTGATTTGACCGGGTGATCGGGAAAAAAGCATCCGGCTTGCGTTCCCTATCCCGTAAACCGCGGGGGCAAATTCAACCACATTAAGATAAATCTCCAGGATTCTGCGTTTAGGGAGAAAGCACTCAAGCAGCACAGTAAGGTAAGCTTCCAGGCCTTTTCTAAAATAACTTCGCCCGGACCACAGATAAATATTTTTAACCAGTTGTTGGGTAATGGTACTTGCGCCACGCGTCTGTTCTCTGTCTTCATTTAGCGCCTTTGAAAGCGCGGTAAAATCAAAACCATAATGCTCAGGAAATTTCTGATCTTCAGATGCAACAATAGAGATAGCCAGGGTATCGGCGATATCGGCATAGGGAACCCAGTTTAAATGGATTATTTTTTTGTCTTCAAGCTGCTCCTGGAGAATAAAAGCGCTTGTAAAAGGATTAAACCAGCGTAAAGGCAGGGTTAATAATATACTGGCGGCAAACAGCGTAAAAATGGTCACTACAAGATAATACATTATCCCTTTTTTGATGCTTTTCTTATTACGCCCTTTACGCTTTTTCATGCTTAACTGTTCCCCTCTCATCTGGTCAAAAATTTAGATTCATTATACCCTTGCTACGACGTTAACGCTATGAGCATATAAAACAGAAGACTATTCTGAGCGAGCAACAGGGATAATTATCTTTTCGCACCTGTATTGAGCGATTGACTTCACAATGATCAACTCGCTCAGCCTTTATGGGTAAGTATCAGAAAAAAACAGCAATAATTCACGGCGGGCGGATAGGTTAGCTTGCCATTAATGGCATTAATTCTGTTAATATGTGCAACTGACCGTATTGATAGCTATAAGCTCAAAGGAGCCACATGCCTGCAACCATCTCAAATATAGAAATTGCTAAATTTGCCAAACAGGTAATTCAAACCGAATTGGCTGAGGCCAGTAAATTATTGGATCGAATAGATGATAGTTTTTATGCGGCATGCAGGATGGTCGCAGCATGCACAGGCAAGGTAATTGTCTCCGGGATGGGAAAATCCGGGCATATCGGCAGTAAAATATCCGCAACGCTTGCTTCAACGGGTACGCCTGCATTTTTTGTGCATCCTGCAGAAGCGCTGCATGGCGATCTTGGCATGATAGGTAAAGATGATCTCGCCATTCTGATCTCCTACTCGGGAGAAGCGAACGAGTTTAAAGTGATTGCCCCTCTGCTGAAAGACAAGGGGGTAAAGATTCTATCCATCACAGGCCGCGAAGATTCCTATCTTGCCAAGATCAGCAATATTTCATTAGACATCAGTATTGAAAAGGAAGCCTGCCCGCTCGGCCTTGCGCCCACCTCTAGTACAGTCAATACACTGATAATGGGCGATGCGCTTGCCATCACACTGATGCAGATGAAACAGTTTGACAGCGCCTCTTTTGCCCGCTCTCATCCTGGCGGTAGCCTCGGAGCAACCTTGTTAACTAAAGTGGGAGATGTGCTAGACAAGCAATCAAGTGAAGCCTACTGCTCACCGGAAGATTCGATTAAATCAGTTATCTTAAAACTGTGCATGACCGGCCTTGGCATGGTCGGCATTGTTGAAAATAATATCGCACTCGGCGTTTTTACCGACGGTGATCTGAAACGTTGCCTGGCCACGGACAGTGACCTGGATCGCCCCATCAAATCGGTTATGACTGAGCATTTCATTCGTACCCGTTTAGACAGTCTCGGTTATGAAGCCGCCACCTTAATGTTAGACAAAGCTATTACTGCCCTGGCGGTGTTAGGTGAAGAAGATGAGTTTCTAGGTGTAGTGAATTTATCTCAAATTCATAAAGCCGGGGTGAAGTACAAAATCTAAATTCAACCAGGTTCCCCGGCCATAAGAATTACGCAATAAATAGGTAGAGATAAGGATGAGTATGATCGAATTAACCTATTGTAAATACTGACCTTCCGCTGCGCTAAATGAGCATAGATCAAGCAACAAGTTTATGCTTTAAAGCGTATCAGGTCATTACTCAGCACTTAATATTATCTAAACGACTTGTCTCTTTATCGAGTATTACCCCTTGTCAGCATTAACATGACACGGTTATACA
>DATBNI010000539.1:0-18410 GCA_036554425.1 Psychromonas sp. | reverse complement strand
TCCAGACAAGAGCAATGATCTGGAACTGAGTCGTTTTATCACTGATTAGCTATACTCGATGGACACATTTTAATTTTCTTGGTATGCCGAATTCATAGGGAGCTAACGGAAAAAGTGCTTAATGATCTGTTATTATTACTTTTTTTTGCAATTATCAGCGTACTTATCTTTAAACACCTGAGATTGTCGAACATTGTTGCCTACCTTTTTACCGGATTTGTGCTCGGTCCCTCGCTGCTTAATCTGCTTCACTCCTACCATGAAATAGAGCTGGTCGCCGAGTTTGGTATTGTTTTTTTAATGTTTTCGCTCGGGTTGGAGTTCTCACTAAACAAACTCATTAAAATGAGTCGCGCTGTTTTTGGCATTGGTGCACTGCAGGTATCCGCTTCATTTTTTATCTTCTATTGGTTATGCCAATTGTTTGATCTGAGCTGGCAGCAGGCGTTTACCGTTGCCGGGGTCTTAACCATGTCATCAACGGCCATTATTGTTAAGGTATTAAGCGATCAGCAGAGGTTACAATCAAGGATAGGTCGACTGGCAATCTCTATTCTTCTTTTCCAGGATCTTGCCGTCTTACCCTTTTTAATTATTATTCCTATTATTGCAATGCCCGGGCTTGACGGTGATATTGTGATACTTTTGTCGCTTGCCTTTGTAAAAGGCGCGCTGGCGGTAGCGGTTATATTGTCCGTCGGGCGTTGGGTATTACCCAAGTTTTTTGATGAAATGGCGAGTATGCGTTTTGATGAAATTTTTATTCTATCAACACTCTTTGTCACTATTTTGGCCGCCTGGTTTACCCAATTACTGGGTTTATCCATGGCATTAGGGGCTTTTTTGGCGGGTATGATGCTTGGCGAAAGTCATTATCGTCATCAACTTTCTGCAGACATTAGGCCATTCAAAGATATTTTGATGGCTATTTTTTTTATTTCAATCGGTACCCTGTTGCAGTATCAGGTGTTAATGGATAATTTCGGCACTCTAATTTTAATCGTAATAGGGGTGATGCTGGTGAAAACCTTAATCATCACCTTAGCGGCAGTTATGCTGAAAGAGAAATTAGCGACAGCGCTGGGGACAGGGATTGCTTTAGCACAAATGGGTGAGTTTGGTTTTATACTGGTCGCCTTAGCCAGTAAATATCAATTATTAGATGCGCAGCTAGCCTCCCTGATTATTGCAACAGGGGTGATTAGCATGACCCTTACGCCAGTATTGGTAAAATACAGCAGTAATATCTCCCGTGAACTCTTACACCATTCAGCCAAAGCTTTTCGTTTTCAAAAAACACTGCCGGGGCAATTTCAAAAACATACTATTATTTGCGGTTATGGACGCGTTGGGCAAATCGTATCCCGGTTTTTAAAAAATGAATCGCTGCCCTTTATTGTCCTGGACAGGGATCCTATGCGTGTTAAAGAGGCCCGCGAGGGAGGAGAACTGATTGAGTTTGGAGATGCGAGCCGCAGGGAAATCTTGTTACTTGCGGGCATTGAAAAAGCCAAATTATTAATTATCACTTTTGATGACCTGCAGCGTTCAATGGCTTTGTTAACTCAGATTAGAGCGCTAAATCCGAATCTCAAAGTACTAGTGCGGACCAAGGATGATCAGGACCTGGATCTGTTAAAAGAGGCGGGTGCAACCGAGGTTATCCCCGAGGTCTTAGAGGGCAGTTTGATGCTGGTTGCCCATGTGTTGTTTTTATCCGGCGTGCCAAGTCGAAGAATTTTACAGCGTTTAGAGAGTGAACGTAAAATTAAGTACCGGCATCTGCACGGTTTTTATTACGGACAAGACAGCCAAAGTGAGAAAAACGCCTGGCATATAGAACATTTGCATGCGGTAACCTTGACTGAAGGGGCTGAGGTGGTGGGGAGTTATGTGCAGGAGTTTCACCTTGCAGGGGTGATAATCAAATCTCTGCACCGGGAAAATGGCGCAGAGGTGATACTTTCTGAAAAAGTACTTTTTGAGGTCGGTGATCTGGTTTTACTGCAGGGTGATAAAGACAGGTTGCAGCTTGCCGAGAAAATTTTGCTTGGTAAGTGTTACGATGTCCCTATTTAAACCCGAATGATTTGCGACTCCTCTTTAGAAGGCTGCAGAAAATCTGTTTAAGCGGGTAATAATTGTGCAGCCAAAAAAATGTAAAAAAGCAGGAGAAAGGGGAATAGTATCATTGTTAGTATTTTTTATTGGCGCGCATTTTTAGCATGATTTCTCCCTGATTTTACTTTATTCTTAAGCTAACGCTATTTTTCAAAAACGAGTGCTTGTATGTCTGAAAATTTATCTGAAACGCTGTTTGCGCATAAATTT
Source organism: Psychromonas sp. (assembly GCA_036554425.1). Taxonomy (GTDB): domain Bacteria; phylum Pseudomonadota; class Gammaproteobacteria; order Enterobacterales; family Psychromonadaceae; genus Psychromonas. The sequence continues at coordinate 16,079 of DATBNI010000539.1, read as the reverse complement.
AATGTGCAGGAAACGTCAACTATTATCGCTAACTCCGCAACTAAAAAAAACCATAAACAAGATAATGTCGTGATGGAGGGAGAAGAACAACCGGGTTGGTATCGATTATTAAAGTTTATGCTTTGGTCCTGGCAAGGTTTAGATCTTATTGACTGTTATGAGGTGCTCGCGCGCATCTCTGCATCAACACATCAGCGCAGTGATCAAGATGTATTAGACAGCGTAATAGGTTTTCATTCGGGAAATTGGAGTTATGAGTGGACGCAAAAAGGCATGTATTATTACAAACAAGCTAAGGAATATGCTCAGCAGGGCGAGACTGAAAATGCCAAAAAAGCTTATTATTTAGCATCGCAATTTTACAGTGTTGCCAGTTACCCTCAGTTAAAAGGTGATGAATTAAGCCTTCAGGCGCAAGTGTTAGCCTTTAATAATTATAGAGAATCAGCAAAGTATAATAACAAGATGATTTTAAAAGAGATTAAAGTGCCGTTTCAAGGTAAGGATGTCACTTGTTATTTACATCTGCCCGATGATGAAACGATTCATCCTGTGGTTATTATTAGCGGTGGATTGGATACCCTGCAGTGTGAATTTTTACCCCTGTTTGAAAAGGAGCTTGCCCCGGCAGGCATTGCGATGCTCACCGTCGATTTACCTGGTATTGGCTTTTCCTCGCATGTCAAACTCGATCAAAACTCATCCAGTTTACATCAAGCCATTTGTCATTTTTTAAAAGGCGTGCCCTGGGTAGATCATGACCGTATTGCGTTGATGGGAATGCGCTTCGGCGGTAATGTGGCTGCCCGTTTAGCCTTTTTAGAGCCTGACTGTGTTAAATCTGTTGTCTGTGTTGGTGCTGCCGTAGGCAGTATCTTTGACAATTTTGATAATTTTAAAAAATTACCGCCGATGTTATTAGATTGTATTGCGTCACGCATGCAGATCAATAATTCCAGCGCTGAGATGTTGTATAAGTTTTGTGTCCCACTTTCACTTATCAAACAGGGCCTGCTTGCACGGACGCGTATTAAAACCCCCTTGTTAAGTATTGGGCACAAAGATGATATAATTTGCAACGAGCAAGATTTAAAGTTGATTGCCCGTGCCAGTCGTGAAGGAGAATCACACATTATTGATAAACCTCCCATATTTGAATCATATCTAAAATCTTTAAGTTATTCTGCTAAATGGTTAACAATACATCTGGCTGAGTAAGTGTAGTATAATAAAATATTTATCAACATTAGGAGATTTTTTCATGATATTAGACGAAAAAAAAGGACCATCCCACGGACGAATCATCAAACTGCTTACTGATCTAGGCCCTTATTTTCGTCGCCTCAATTCAACTGAATCCTCCTATTTTTTTGATTGTTTAGAAATTTGCCTGGATGATCAAAAAGAGCCGGAAGAAAGAGAGTTTTTGGGCTGGTGGATGATTGTTACAAAAAATAAGCATAGTTTTGAATATGAGCGCTATAACGGCCGTTATAACCTGGCCGGAAATTGGGAGTCTGCCACTATCCATCAAAAAGATCAGCAGCAGCTTGATAACTCTTTTGCATTATTTATAGTGCGCTTAGAAAAATTAATTGAGGCTGAAACTGAGTTGCCGCTAAATGCTTTACAGGTAATATACAACGAAGTTTAGGGTAAAGTAGAGTTATAATGCCAAATCCACCAATCTTTGATTCATTTATGCAGGTGGAAATGAATGCTAGCCAGACTAAAACGATGTTTTAGTCTTTGTTATTGATTTGATTCATAACACCCTGTTATTTACCACTTCGTGGCCAGCTGAAGCTGTTCAAAATAGTTCCTTGCTATTTTGTATAATTAGAATAACTCGTTATGGCAATCAATACTTTGCTTTCATCCATTTTTCCTGCGCCTAAATAGACCTAACGAGTGAAATTGGTATAAGCTCCGCGGGCTTAAAAGCTCAGATTACTATCCTCAATTGAATAATGTTATAGTCACCAACAGCAACGAGTAATACCTTGCTGTTTTTTGGTCCACGAAATTTTTTAATAAACGAAACCAGCATGAAAATCAATAAAAAAACCATTGTAGTCAAATTAGGAACAAGTGTGCTGACTAGCGGCACGACAAAGCTAGATCGCTCACATATGGTCGAAATTGTACGTCAGTGTGCCCAATTGCATAATCTGGGTCATCAAATTGTCGTGGTCACCTCCGGCGCTATTGCTGCCGGTAAAGAGCATTTAGGACTGCATAATATTGAGCCCACTATAGCCAATAAACAGATGCTTGCCGCCGTTGGGCAGGGGCAATTAGTGCGTGAGTGGGAAAACCTGTTCCAAATATACGGGTTACATGTCGGGCAAATGTTGTTAACCCGTGCTGATTTAGATGATCGTGTCCGTTTTTTGAATGCCCGAGATACGATAAAAACACTGTTAAAATACCGCATTATTCCGTTAGTCAATGAAAATGATGCGGTCTCTACCAGTGAAATTAAAGTGGGTGATAATGATAATCTGTCGGCATTGGTGGCTTTATTAGCCGATGCCGATCAGCTCCTATTATTAACCGATCAAATGGGTTTATTTACCAGTGATCCGCGTAATAACCCCGATGCGCAGCTGATCCCCGAAATCCAAAAAATAACCCGGGAAATTCACGGGCTGGCAAGTGGCAGTGTAAGCGGGCTTGGTACGGGGGGCATGGCGACGAAAATTGAATCAGCAATGATTGCCAATCGAGCGGGTATTGAAGTAGTTATTGCTTCGGGCCATAAAAAGGATGTGATCATCAATGCCGCTCATAATCAGTCCGTAGGAACACGTTTCAGCTCGGAAAATACCCGTTTAGAAGCGCGGAAAAACTGGATATTTGCCGCTTCACGTTGCAGTGGTAAAATTATTGTCGATGCGGGTGCGGAGAAAGCCATTTTACATGCTGGCGGCAGTTTGTTAGCAAAAGGTATTGTTGCAACAACGCAGGATTTTTCGCGCGGTTACGTTGTGAGTATCGTTAATCAGGCCGACCAAGAGTTAGCCCGGGGGGTAGTACGTTATAAAAAAGCCGATATAGAAAAAATAAAAGGTTTACATTCAGAGCAAATTGAAGCGGTATTAGGTTTTGAACATGGTCGAGTGGTTATTCATCGAGATGATTTAGTACTCTTATAAACGATAATTAATATTTGATTAAGGAAAAGTTCATGAATTTACAATCATTAGGTAAATTAGCAAAAGAAGCAAGTTATGAACTTGCAATAACTGACAGCAAAAAAAAGAATGCGGCGTTAGAAGCGATAGCTTTAGCGTTAGAGGCTAATCAGGATAAGATTGTTTCAGCCAATAAAGAAGATATTCAAGCGGGTAAAGAAGCCGGATTAACCGAAGCGTTATTAGATCGTCTGTTGCTTGATGAAGAGCGTTTAGCCGGCGTGGTTAGTGATGTGCGCAGCGTGATTAAATTAGACGATCCGGTCGGTGAAGAGTTTGATGGTAAGCTCCTTGAAAATGGCTTGAAGCTAAGTAAACGTCGCGTGCCTATTGGTGTGATTGGGGTGATTTATGAAGCGCGCCCGAATGTCACCATTGATATCGCGGTGTTGAGTTTAAAAACAGGTAATACTTGTATTTTACGTGGTGGTAAAGAAACGATTCGCTCTAATATTGTCTTAGTGGAGGTGATTCAAGCTGCTTTAAAATCGGTTGGTTTACCAGAAACTGCAGTGCAGTATATTAACAGCACGGATCGCGCTTTAGTGGGCGAGCTTTTAAAAATGGATCAATACGTGGATATGATCATTCCTCGTGGTAATGCCGGGCTGCAAAAATTCTGCAAAGAAAACAGTAACATTCCGGTGATCGTTGGCGGTATTGGTGTCTGTCATCTGTTTGCTGATAAAAGTGTCGATCAAGAAAAAGCCTTAGCTATTGTTGAGAATGCCAAAGTACAAAGACCGACTGTGTGTAATGCTTTAGAAACACTTTTAGTACATCAGGATATTGCGGAAGAATTTTTACCTAAACTGCATGCATACCTTGCCCCTATGGGAGTGACGCTGATCGCGGAAGAGAAAGCAAAAGCTATTTTAGGTAACAAGGCAACTCTTGCCGAGCCTGGTGATTTCTCGCGTGAATGGTTATGTTTAAATCTAGGGATTAAAGTGGTCGCTGATTTAAATGAAGCGGTTACCCATATTCGCAACCATAGCTCTGGTCATTCCGATGGTATTTTAACCAATGATTTTACTATTGCGAATAAGTTTATTAATATAGTCAATTCTGCTGCCGTTTACGTCAATGCGAGCACGCGCTTTACCGATGGCAGCCAATTCGGATTAGGTGCGGAAGTGGCCGTATCAACACAAAAACTGCATGCGCGCGGCCCGATGGGATTACAAGAACTCACCACTTACAAGTGGATTGGTATTGGTGAAAACCTGATCCGCCCATAACCTGCAGCTCAGCGGCAAAGGATTGCCGCTTTAAAACCTTAGCGAAGGTGCTGAGCTCTAGTCTATTCCGTTCAGCACTTAACTCTAATTTCCAAGCACTTGAGCCTTAAATTCCCCCTTATCTAAACGCACCGCTATTTTATCTCCGGGTTGCAGGGTTGCCGCATCTGTAGTGATCTTTCCATGCTGATCTTTTACAATCGCATAACCGCGCGCCAGTGTTGCCAGCGGGCTGACGGTATTGAGTCGACTGCTTTTATTTTGTAACAAAGTTCTTTTCTGATTGAGTGTTACCTGCATGGCATGCGCTAAACGGTGCTGCAGTTGTTGGTGTTTCTGTTTTTCGACGGAAACTATCCTTTCCGGGCTATGCTGAAATAAACCACTTTGCAGTCTTTGCAGATCCTGTTTGGTCTGATTAAGGCTGGCATGGAAAGCATGCTGCAAGCGCAGACTGAGTTCATCTAACTGTAAGCTCTGTTGCTGGAGCTTATGCTTAGGGTGCAGATTAAGTAATTTTTCTCTGAGTAAAGCATGTTGATGTGATTTTACCTGCAAGCGCGCCAGGATGGCCTGCTTGATGCGATTGGTTAAGGTATCTAATTGGGTTTGGTGAAAGGCTTTATTCTGACTGACAAGCTCAGCAGCGGCTGACGGGGTGGCCGCGCGAACATCCGCGACAAAATCTGCAATAGTGACATCAATTTCATGGCCAACAGCGCTGATGATAGGCAACTGACTGTCATAGATTGCATAAGCCACCTGCGCGTCATTAAAACACCATAAATCTTCCAGTGAACCGCCGCCGCGACCGACAATTAATAAATCACATTCATTACGGGCATTGGCTAATTGAATTTGCGCGGCAACCGCGGCTGCACTGCTCGCCCCCTGGACTAATGAAGGGTAGATAATTACCTGCAGGCGGGGATCGCGCCGTTTTAAAATACTGAGAATGTCATGCAGTGCGGCCCCCGTGGATGAGGTGATGATACCAATGCGTTTGATTAACTGCGGCAGGGGTTTTTTGTGACTGTCAGAAAACAAACCCTCAGCCGCCAGTTTAAATTTTAATGCTTCAAATTGCTGTTTTAATAAACCATCACCTTCAGGTGCCATGCTTTCAACAATCAGCTGGTAGTCACCGCGTGCTTCGTAAAGGCTCAGTTTGGCGCGCACTAACACTTGCTGACCGTGTTTTGGGGTAAAACCGGTGCGCTGATTATTACCTCGGAACATGGCACAACGCACCTGTGCACTGTGATCTTTCAGGGTGAAGTACCAATGACCGGAAACAGCAATGGTTAAATTAGAAATTTCACCCGATAACCAAATGACACCCAATCCTGTTTCAAGAAGCGCTTTTGCCGCGCGATTGAGGGAACTGACGCTATAAATATTTTTATTCTCGGAAATGTGCATGCTTTATCGCTTTGGAAGACCAGTAAAAATTAATGTAGATTCTAACAGTTACGTGGAATGATCAAAAGACTTGCCCTTAAGGTGATTTTTTAATTGTACTTAGCTCACAGAACGATTAAAATCCCAGCGCAATATCATACTCAGAAATTTGAGTATATTGAAAACCCCTCCCAACTATAAGTGAGATATTGCAATGCTACGAATTGTCAAAGATGCATTAACATTTGATGATGTATTATTAGTACCCAGTCATTCGACTGTACTGCCAAATACTGCCGACCTAAAAACTAAACTAACGCCAAATATCTCATTGAATATCCCTGTCGTTTCAGCTGCCATGGATACTGTTACTGAATCTCGCTTTGCGATTGCTTTAGCACAAGAGGGCGGCATTGGTTTTATCCACAAAAACATGTCCATTGAATTACAAGCTGAAGAAGTGCGTTTGGTAAAAATTCATGAGAGTGGTGTGGTTGCCAACCCAATTACGGTTTCTCCTGATACAACACTGGCAGAAATTAAAGAATTAACCATAAAACATGGCTTTGCAGGTTATCCTGTTGTTGAAAATTCCGGTGAGTTAGTCGGCATTATTACCGGCCGTGATGTTTTATTTGAAACCGATTTAAGCAAACTTGTTTCTTCTGTGATGACGGGAAAACCGGATCTGGTCACCGCTAAATCAAATACCCCGCGTGATGAAATTGAAAAATTAATGCACGCCCACCGCATCGAAAAAGTATTGTTAACCGATGATAACTTCAAACTGTGCGGTATGATCACGGTAAAAGACTTCCGTAAAGCCGAACAGAAACCTAATGCCTGTAAAGACGAGTTTGGTCGTTTACGCGTAGGTGCTGCAGTGGGTGCCGGTGCGGGTAATGAAGAACGTGTTGCGGCATTAGTTGAAGCGGGAGTGGATGTACTCTTAATCGACTCTTCACACGGTCATTCTCAAGGTGTTTTAGATCGTATTAAAGCCACGCGTCTGGCTTTTCCTAATTTAGATATCATTGGTGGTAATGTTGCCACGGGCGCCGGCGCTTTAGCCTTGGTTGAAGCAGGTTGCAGCTCGGTCAAGGTGGGCATAGGCCCTGGTTCAATCTGCACAACGCGTATAGTTACTGGCGTTGGTGTGCCGCAAATCACGGCTATTTCAGATGCAGTCGCAGCCCTTGAGGGTACGGGCGTGCCGGTTATCGCCGATGGTGGTATTCGTTTCTCCGGTGACATCGCTAAAGCATTAGCTGCCGGCGCATCATGTGTGATGATGGGCAGTATGTTTGCCGGTACTGAAGAGTCTCCCGGTGAGATTATTTTGTATCAGGGACGTTCATACAAATCCTATCGTGGTATGGGATCCCTGGCCGCTATGTCGCAGGGTTCATCGGATCGTTACTTCCAGTCAGATAATGCGGCGGACAAGTTAGTGCCTGAAGGCATTGAAGGACGTGTTGCTTATAAAGGTAAAGTAAAAGAGATTATTCATCAGCAAATGGGCGGCGTACGTTCTTCTATGGGTCTCACGGGTTGTGCAACAATTCATGACATGAATACCAAAGCGATGTTTGTGAAGATTACCAGTGCAGGTATGGGTGAAAGCCACGTGCACGATGTTGCTATTACCAAAGAAGCGCCAAACTACCGCGCCGGTGGTTAATTGCTTTTTAAGTTGTTTACCCCTGCAGTGCACTGCAGGGGTAAATTATCAGCAGTTACTGTCAATGACAGAGAACTGAAAAATTATTACTGAGACGGTTTTTACCGTCTTTATTATTTATAAAAAGGGACCATCCAATGAACAAAAACATTCATGAACAGCGAATTCTGATTTTAGATTTCGGTTCTCAGTACACCCAATTAATCGCACGTCGTATCCGTGAAATAGGGGTTTACTGTGAACTTTGGAGCTGGGATGTTGATGAGCAGGATATTAAAGATTTTAATCCTAACGGAATTATCTTAGCGGGTGGCCCTGAAAGTGTCACTGCCGAAGACTCGCCTCGCGCACCTGAATATGTCTTTACAGCGGGTGTCCCGGTATTAGGTATCTGTTACGGAATGCAGACTATGTCGGCGCAGCTCGGTGGTTCTGTCATTAAAGGTGAAGGTGAAGGTGAATTTGGTTATGCACAGATTGAAGTACAAGCAGCCTCTGAACTGTTTAAACTTATTGAAGATGCGGTTGCTGAAAACGGTCATGCATTATTAGATGTTTGGATGAGCCATGGTGACAAAGTTTCTGCTATCCCGGAGGGTTTTACTACTATCGCCAATACAGCAACCTGCAAGTTTGCCGCTATTGCCAATGAAGAAAAACGTTTTTATGGTGTGCAGTTTCATCCGGAAGTCACTCATACCCGCCAGGGTGAACGTATGTTACGCCACTTTGTAGTGGATATTTGCGGCTGTGAAACGCTCTGGACGCCGAGTTCTATCATCGAAGATGCGGTTGCGCGCATGAAAGCGCAGATTGGAGATGATGAAGTTATCCTGGGTCTTTCCGGCGGTGTTGATTCATCCGTTGTGGCGATGTTATTACAACGCGCTATTGGCGATAAACTGACCTGTGTTTTTGTTGATAACGGTTTACTGCGTTTAAATGAAGGCCAGCAGGTGATGGAGATGTTTGGTAATCACTTCGGGTTAAAAATCGATCATGTTAATGCTGAACACAGGTTCTTAGAGCAGATGGCCGGCGTAAGCGATCCTGAAGCTAAACGTAAGATCATAGGCCGTGTATTTGTAGAGATCTTCGATGAAGAATCTAAAAAGCTTAAAAATGCAAAATGGTTAGCACAGGGTACCATCTACCCTGACGTCATCGAATCGGCAGGCTCTAAAACGGGTAAAGCCCATGTTATTAAATCTCACCATAATGTTGGCGGATTACCCGATGATATGGAAATGGGCCTGGTTGAACCACTGCGCGAACTGTTTAAAGATGAAGTGCGTAAAATCGGCCTAGAGCTAGGTTTACCCTATGAGATGCTTTACCGTCATCCTTTCCCTGGTCCGGGTTTAGGGGTACGGGTGCTGGGTGAAGTGAAGAAAGAGTACTGCGATCTGCTGCGCCGGGCCGATGCCATCTTTATTGAAGAGTTACACAAAGCGGATCTTTACCATAAAGTCAGCCAGGCCTTTGTGGTCTTCCTGCCGGTACGTTCAGTGGGCGTGATGGGCGATTGCCGCAAATACGATTGGGTTGTGTCACTGCGTTGTGTGGAAACTATCGACTTTATGACCGCGCGTTGGTCACATCTTCCCTATGATTTAATCGGTCATGTATCAAACCGAATCATCAATGAAATTGATGGTATTTCACGTGTAGTGTACGATGTTTCAGGGAAACCGCCTGCGACAATCGAGTGGGAATAATTAATTAGCGTCAGCCAGTTAATTATGGATGAAAGGCGCTTTTAGCGCCTTTTTTATTGTCTGTGATTCAGGACAGCCAGAAAGCTGGAAGCCCTGAAGCATTCTTGCCTTTCGCTTTTTTATATAGGAGCATTATTTGTGATTAATGAACTCGGCTGTTATCAAAAGGCCAGACAGATAGCGAGTCCCTTTTTTAATCAACGACCAGCAGACAGTGAGATAAGCTTATTGGTGATTCATTGTATCAGTCTGCCCGAAGGTTGTTATGGCGGACGCGAGATTGAGTCTTTATTTACCGGCTGTTTAGATTGTCAGGCTCACCCTGATTTTAGCGCTCTTGAAGGGCTCGAAGTCTCGGCACACTGTGTGATCCGCCGCAATGGTGAGATTGAACAATATGTGCCTTTTGAAAAGCGCGCCTGGCATGCCGGGCTATCCTGTTTTGCCGGGGTAGCGGGATGCAATGATTATTCCATTGGTATTGAGCTTGAGGGGACAGATAAAACTGCTTATACAGAAGGTCAATATCAATCACTTGCAACCCTGACCCGGCAAATACAGCAACGTTATCCCGCCATCGTGAAACAACGTATCGTCGCGCACAGCGAAATAGCGCCGGGCAGAAAAACCGATCCCGGCATTGGATTTGACTGGGTTTATTATTTAAGCTTGTTAAGTGATTGAACAACTGTCCTAACAGCTTCAATTATCTGGATTTACGGTCTTGGTAAGGGCAGTTTAATCGGCGCGATCACCGCTATTTTTTTCAATGCTTATCTAAAGTAATGGCAGATTGCAAGCTATAGTGAATAGGGGATTCTGTCTTGATCAAACCGGGAAAAGTTTGTTGGACTCAATACAAATTTACGCTATGTAACGCGCCAGAGGTTAAAATAAATGCATGCCGGAGGGAAGCATTATGTTGAAAAAAATTATTGCGGGAGCCATCCTGATTTACGCAACAAATATTAATATTGCCCATGCTCATGTTGAAGATGGCCAGTTGTATCCTGAATCAGCAAGCTGGTCAAAAAAATTCACCGCTAAACAACGCTTTATTGTGCTGCCGGCCTTTGATGATCAGGCCGTCCTCGACAGGGAAACCGGACTTGTCTGGGAGCGAACGCCCGATAAAGTACCAAGAACATGGTATGAAGCCATGGGAGACTGCCGCAGCAAGAGCGTAGGAGAACGGCTGGGCTGGCGCCTTCCTGCGATAGAAGAATTAGCCAGTTTGGTCGATCCTACGCAGAGCCGCGCCCCGTTTCTCCCGGCCGGGCACCCTTTCAAGAATGTACAGATAGGCGGGCAGATATATTACTCTGCAACCTCTATTGCCAGCAAACCGGCTAATGCAATGGGAATGAGGCCTTACGACGGCAGCATCAGAGCCACATTAAAAAATGTCCGGGATATATTTGTGTGGTGTGTCCGGGGTGGTTACGGTCCCGGGGGAGACGGCCAGCAGTGACTATACTGAACGGATGTTATATTAAATCGGCTAATCTCTGATCTGCTTATCTAATACAGGCAGTCACGCAAAATCAGATTCAGCTGAAATAGAGCTAACTTGAGTCTGCGTATACTTTGCTTATTTCCGCACCTGGTTATCATTATTCTGCACCATTATGGGGAAGCGTCATAATGAGCAGAAAGGATTATATTGAGTTAATAAAGCCAATGATGATTACCCCCTTTAAACCCGGCTGTTTTTTGCCCTAAAAAATACTTTACAGGCAGTTAGAGCGCACCAGTGAAGCCGTTCTTTTCGCAAAAGTCATAAAAAGTAAGCAAAATGCAGGAAACACCGCGCAGATTCTGCCGGTAAAAATGCACTATCATTTAATTCCCTCCAATATTTTAATCAATATAAATTGGCATGTTAAATGCATTTATTTTTACCTTGCTTAATTTCAAAGGGGATTTTTTATCCAGAAAGTTTCTTATCTCGGGTCTTAACTGTTTAGATTGCTCTGTGAAGCCCGTATTTTATGCTTTTAACTATTTAGGTAAAGTCATTATGGATACAAGTGTTTATTGCCGGCAAGGACCTAAAAGCATGGCTGCGATCAAGAACCGCGGCCTACTCTCGGGTTACCGTTTTGTCTTTAAGGATCTGTTTGATGTCAAAGGTTATGTGACAGGCGCGGGAAATCCAACCTGGTTAACGACTCATGCGCCTGCGACTCAGACATCTCCTCTCATTACACAATTATTGAAGCAGGGAGCATATTGCTCGGGCCGGGTGCAAACATCCGAATTAGCCTATGGTTTTGATGGTGTAAATGCCCACTACGGTACCGCCATTAATCCATTGGCACCTAAATGCCAGTCGGGTGGTTCATCAAGCTGCTCAGCAGCTATCGCTCGCGGTGATGGCGATTTTGCCTTAGGCATTGATACTGCAGGCGAAATCAGAATATCTGCAAGTTACTGCGGGCTTTTTGGATTAAGGACAACTCATGCTGCATTGCCGTTGGCGCATAGCTTTTCTCTGGCAAAAAGCTTTGATACAGCAGCTCTTCTTACCCGCAATCTCAGCGTGATGGGCAATGTTGTTGCCGGTTTGTTCACGGAGCAATCGCCCGTTGAAAAGTTGGAAGATGTTTTTCTTTTAGTGGAAAAAAGCGCATTAGCATTGATGGATGTGCAAGTAAAAGAGGAGTTAAGCAACAAGTTAAATAAACTGGCACGCAGTCGTTATATTGTCTCTACGGATTCATTGATCGATATGTGCGCGGTCAGCTTAGCGGAATTAGGCGATTGGTTCAGCATTATTCAGGGGTATGAATTGATTCAGGAGCATAGCGGGTGGTTGGCCGAATATCAAAATTCTGTCGCTAAGGATGTTTCCGGACGTATTGATAAATCAAAAAAGATAACAAAAATTGAGTACACAGAAGCGAAACAAAAAGCAGCGCATTTCAGCACTTTGTTTATGTATTTATTAAACAGCAAGGGGGGCTGGTTATGTCTTCCAACCACTCCCGGGTTACCGCCGGAGTTGAAGCAAGCCGTTAATTTATTAACTGATTATCAAAAAAGGTTAGTTGGTATGACAGCATTGGCCAGTTTATGCGGGTTACCCCAGCTGCATTTACCCTTAGGTAAAATTAATGGAAAACCCTACGGTCTCTCCTTGATTGGTCTGCCTAATAGCGAAAAAAGACTGATAAAACAGGGGCAATATTTGCTGCAAAGTCTGGCCGAGAATGCGGGTGTTAATGGTGATCATAGTCGAGTCACAGCTTGATGCGCGTCACAAACAGCAATATTTATTAGGAGAAGTGAAGCAACAACTTTAAGATGCTTATTTAAATCTTATTATGGACAAGGTATTAGCTGAATGGAATTTTCAAATGAACTGTTATTTGTCTCCCTTAGTTTAATGGCGACAGGCTGTTTAGCCGGATTTTTAGCGGGGCTGCTTGGCGTAGGCGGGGGCATAATAATAGTACCTGTATTATTTTTTGTTTTTCAGATAATAGGTGTTAGCCCTGAAACAGCAATGCCTATTGCTACCGCGACCTCGCTCGCTACCATGGTTTTTACCTCCCTCAGTTCGATTCGTGCCCATATTAAAAGGGGCAATGTGGATTTACCCCTGCTGAAAATCCTCGCGCCATTTGTTATCCTGGGAGTGCTCGCCGGCTCGGTGATGGTGACTCAAATTAATGGTTTATGGTTAAGCGGATTATTTGGTGTTATTGCGATCATGGCTGCCTTGAATATGATGCTAAGAGCGGGTGCTAAACCCCTGGCCAGTAAATTGCCCGGTACGCCGGGTAAAGGAGTAATTGCTACCACTATTGGTTTTTTCAGCGTGATGATAGGGATAGGTGGCGGAACTTTAACTGTGCCCAGTTTAACGGCATTTAATTATCCCGTCCATAAGGCCGTGGGAACTGCTGCTGCAGTGGGGTTTTTAATTGCTTTCCCGGGAGCGTTAAGTTTATTAATTATAGGTCAATCGGCGGCCGATGCGCCGCCTATGACCTATGGTTTGGTGAACCTTTTAGCCTGTGTTTTTCTTATTCCTTTAACAGTATTGTTTGCTCCAATCGGTGCTCGGGTATCCTCCTGTCTGGATCCCAAGTTATTAAAACGTATTTTTGCCCTTAGTCTTATCATCACAGGCCTGCGTATGTTAGGGCAGGTTTTTTAAGCGGAATCTGTTTTGCACTAGACTTGCCATAGCGGTGAGGGAAAAACTGCCTCACCGCTGTGACAAAACCTCAGCTTAAACCCTTAACTCTCCACTTTGTCGAGGATTAAAGGAGGCTGTTTTAGTAACAATCTCTGCAATAATTTGATCAACAGTCTGGCGGATGTCAATAATTAAGGCTTCCGATTCACCGGGTTCAACTAAGGTGGCAAACTGATTTTCAAGCAGGGTTTTACCCTTGAAATAGTGATCAGCTCGATTTTGATGACGCTGCCAAATCGTCTCAAAATCCCCTTGTAAATAAACGAACCGCAACTCTTTGTTATTGTGCCTTAAGATTGCTCTGTATTCCGGTGTTAATGCAGAGCAGGCAACAACCCCTTCAGCGCGTTGCTGAAAGAGTTTATTTAAGCTTGCTAACCAGCCCTGCCTGTCCTGATCCGTCAGCGGAATACCCTGGCTCATCTTGTTAATATTCGCCGCGCAATGATAATCATCACCATCAAAGAAGGTCAGGCCCAACTGCTCAGCCAGTCTGCTGCCGATGGAACTTTTACCGCAGCCGGAAACACCCATTATAACTATTTTAACTTTTTCATCAATTACCTTCCCGGGTAAATTAGTCTCGTTAATATTGCTCATTATCTCCACCATAAAGCGAGAAATGGGAAGATGATAACTAAACTAAGGGTGACAATTTGCAGACCGATAAAAGGCACCAGCGCAGTGAATATTTCCCCCAGGCTGATATCTTTTGGTGCAACCGATTTTAAATAGAAGGCGGCGGGGCCAAAGGGCGGTGAAAGGAATGAGACCTGCATATTGAGGCAGAAGACCACACCAAACCAGACGGGATCCATACCCAAACCGACAATGATTGGCACAAAAATAGGCATGGTTAATAACGCCACCCCCACCCAGTCAAGGAACATGCCTAACACCAGTAAGATACCCATCATAATCAGCAGTGTTGCCGTCGCGTTTCCGCCACTCAGAGACAATATAGTCACTTCCACAAAATCAATGCCGCCCATCAGGTTGTATATCCCGACTAAGGCAGTTGCACCTATCCCTATCCAGATGATCATGCCGCAGGTTTTCATGGTCGCAATGGCCGCATCTTTGAGCATTGCAAAACAAAGCTCTTTACGGATCCAGGTACTGAGCATAATACCGACAACGCCCAGGGCCGATGCTTCAGTGACCGATGCAACACCGGTATAAATACTGCCTAATACAACGAGAACAGATAATAACGGGAAGAACAGCGCCTTGAAAAAATTCGGTTGTGTTTCGGCATCTTTAGCCAATTCTTCAGCACTGGGGATAGGCGCTAAAGATGGATTAATTTTGCAGCGTATTAACACATACAGGACATAGAAGCCGGCAAGTAACAATGCGGGTACAAAGGACGCCTTAAACAGATCGCCGATAGGGACACTGGCGGTTAAACCATAAATAATAAGCACTATACTCGGCGGCAGCATGGTTCCCAAGGCACCCCCAGCACAGGTGACACCAATGGCCAGCTTACGATCATAACCTAAACGCAGCATCTGCGGCAGGGCAAGAATACCCAGTAACACGGTTTCACCGCCGATAACACCTGACATGGAAGCCAATATCACCGCAACCAGTAAGGTTTGAACCGCCACACCGCCGCGCAGACGTTTGCCAAATAACTTCATCGCCTCAAACAAGTCATGGGCGATACCGGATCTGTCCAGCAGCGCCGCCATCAATACAAACATAGGTACAGCAAGAAAAATATAACTGTCAACAAAGCTGTATAAACGGCTGGTCACCAAAGGCAGCGCATCAATTCCGAACCAGCCTACGGTGAAAAATAGCGCCACAAAACCGGTTACAAATGCAAGCTGCATGCCGGTTAACAGCAGGGCTATCATCATAACTAACATTAATAAACTGCCATAGCCTATGCCAATAGCTGATAAATCAAACATGAGAATGCTTCCTTAGCACTTTGATTTCAGCAATCAAATGCAGTAAAAATTGAATGGTTAGAATACAAAAGGAAATAAAAATAATGGCTTTTAATAATGCAGGAAAAGGGGGATTCCAGGCACTGCCGGAGGTGTTTAGACGTAATTCACCCGAAGGGGAAAACCAGGCATTTTCTGCTAAGGTGTAAGCCCCATAGGCCATCAATGCCGAGAACATGATGCCTATAATATGATGTACCAAGTTAAGATATTGACGGGTACGTTCTGAAACAACATCATAGATCAGGACAACACGCACATGTTTGTTGGCCGCAAAGGCATATAACCCGCCAATCACGAATAAAGATCCACCGATAAATGAAGCCGTTTCATGTACCCAGATAGTGGGCGAGTCAAAAACATAACGCATCACAACTTCATAGAAGGAGATCAACACGGTAAAGATAAACAGCAAACTGAGCCAGTTGCTCGCATTGATAATAGCGGCATCCAGTTTATTTTTGGGTTGTTCATCTTCGGGGTGTGGTACTGGTTGTTTAATAGACATAATGCATTTCCAGGGTAAGCAAGGGTTGGAGCAACCCTTGCATGATGAGTTGAAACAGTGGCTTAGAGTAGGCCGTTATCACCTAAGAAGCTGGTCACTGACTGATACACTTTATCCGCATTCTCTGAACGTTCAGAGAATGCGGATAAAGTGTATCAGTCAGTG
>DATBNI010000511.1:0-3155 GCA_036554425.1 Psychromonas sp. | reverse complement strand
ATTAAGAGGTAAATAAGATATGGGGATTTGTACAGCAGATAACCATCAGGAATAAGAGACTCAAAGGCAATAAAAGAATACCCCATTTTTATTTTAGACTTGATAAATGATCGGTTTATTGGGTGAAAGTGCGTAAAGCTTATAGGATTTTTCACCTCTCGACCCAAGTTCCTAAATAAAATTAAAATGCTGAACGTCTGCTTTCATAAGCCAGTGAGAAAGCACTAATAAGTTCATGATCATAGGGTTTTAAACCTGCAACAATCAGTTTTTTGATGCCTTTCCCAATCACCTTCTGCCCGTCAAAAATATCAAAATTGAGGAAACTATCTGCGCGCTTTGGCGCAACTTCAAAGTAAGAATCTGATAATTCCACATGCAGCGGATTATCCAGTGACAAAGATTCAAACTCAAAACTCATGCTGTTGTACATCACCAACGGGCGAGCAGGATTGAACATGACATTATGCTTTTTCATTAATGGCATCAACAGCGTGGGAAAATTTTGTCCTGAAAAAACCACATAATTTTTGATTAAAGATGCGATTAATGCGGGATCATGACTGGTATTGCCCTGTTTTTTAATTTCTAACAGACTTTTCCCCTGCTCATTGGTGATAATAATATGCTCACCAGCTGCTTCGGGAAAAACGATGCCCATGTCCGCACCAACCATATTAGTAAAAGTAAAACTCATCGACTCACTGATCCCATATTCAGATAAAGCCAAAGCAAATAATAGATCACCCGGTACGCAGAAACGCTTATTATCAGGATCATGGAGCGGGTTAAAATCATGGCATTGCTGTTTTGCGAAGTCACTTGCCTGCTCGGCAGAAATGCACATTATATTGTCATGTTGAGTGTAGTAAGATTCTAATAACATTATGTTCTCTTAGATAAAAAGTTAGTTAAAATATAAAAATGGAGAAATAATGGCGGTCGAAGCACTTATACCAAACCCACTAATTTTATATTCATTTATGCTGATTAAAGCATTCAGGAAAATATGGCCTTAAATAACGGCGGCATTATTTGTTTAATAGGTACTTAATTCTTGTTTTGAGAAGATCCTTTGCAATCCGGTTTTTGCCACCGCGTGGCACAATAATATCAGCATGTTGTTTGGAAGGTTCAATAAACTGTAAAAACATCGGACGGACTGTTTTTGTATATTGTAATAAAACGGAGTCCATAGTTCTTTCTCGCTCGGCCATATCCCGTACCAAACGGCGCATGAGACAGACATCGAGGGGCGTATCAATAAAAATACTGACATCTATCTGCTCACGTAAAGCGGTATCGGTGAGTAATAATATACCTTCTAAAATAATCACTTTTTTGGCAGTCATTGTCACTGATTGTCGTGTACGGGTATGCTCGGTATAACTGTAAACTGGAATATTAACGGAACGGTTATCCTTTAGCATTTTAAGATGAGAGCACAACAACTCATGCTCAAATGCCTTAGGATGGTCATAATTAGTTAACTTGCGCAGCTCTAATTCAAGATGGCTTTGATCCCGGTAATAAGAATCCTCGGAAATAATACCTATTTGATCTGTCCCTATCTCTTCACACAATTCTCGATAAATAGTATTTGCTATTAAACTTTTACCTGATGCAGAAGCCCCAGCGATTGCAATAACAACACAATGTTTTGAATTCAACTTCTTAAACCTCAAATCAATAAATAAAAATAACCAACAGGGGAGACATTTTATACCTGAGGAACAACAACACCAGATATGATTAAATTATATTGAAATTCACTATTACTTATCCACTTTCAGTCTGTTTATTGTGCCAAAAATGCAAAAAATATGATTCATGCCTAGCCTGCATCTTTAAAAATTAAAGATGCAGTTGTATTTTTTCAACCAAGTAGGCTAATCCGTCTTGATCGTTTTGTGTGAACCTGTTTTTAATCGGGCTATCTATATCTAATAGCAGTGCGGGCGTTCCTTGGATACAGATAGGTAAGACAATTTCAGATTGACTGTTTGCGTCACAGGCAATATGCCCGGCGAATTGATCCACATCTGCCACTCTTTGTATTGTATTGGTAGAAAATGCGCTGCCGCACACTCCTGTATTTAAAGGGATGCGAATACAAGCAGGCTGGCCCTGGAAAGGACCCAAAACCAATTGATTATCCTTTAACAGGTAAAACCCGACCCAATTAATATTATCTAAGTTCATATTGAGTAATGCGCTGAGATTAGCAAGGTTTGCAGTTAAATCCGTTTCATCAGCAATTAATGCAACGGCCTGTTGACTTAATAATTTATAATCTTTAAATGTCATTTTTTATCTTTATCGGTTCGGGAATGAATGATCGCGATAATACACGAGCGGCTTGCTGTTGCAAATAGTTGCATCGCTGAGCTGGCATTGTTCGTCATCAATGCAGTCACATTAATTCTGCACTGTATCGGGAAAAAAAAATGGGAAACTGTCACCACCCTAAATTTTGATTAATGAGTCTTAATGCAGCAAGGTAACTACCGGAATGGACATTAATTAATATTGAAGGTTAAAAATGGTAAAAAAAATCCCCCGATATTAAGCGGAGGATTCAAATGCACGAAGAGATTAAGCATCTTTTTTTTCAGAGTCCAGCTCATCGACCTCTTCATCTGACAACCAAAGTTCATGGTCAGGATCAACTTTTTCTGAAATGGTAAGCTCAATCCCCATATCGTAGAGTTCTTTCAGTGTTAAATTATCAGCAAGCCTCATCACCTGACCGGCAGCATTATGAAAGTGCATAACTTCCTCCTTTACCTATATCCCACCTATAATTCTAGTCTAGAATTGCCAAACAACAGGATAAATACAATTTCTTTGTAAAAAAATTAGCGGATTTGGTATTACCCTCAGTTCACCGATGGATTATGTTAATTTTAAAGGTCAGATCAGCATTAACAGAAAGTCGAGGTCATTATTGGCAAGATAAGGAGTGTAAAATAACCTCAGGTAAAGGTTGTAAATGTTTATTTTTATCCAAACAAACCATTTCAATATCGCCAATAACAGCCGCTTTAGTCGCACCGGGCCGCCAGACTTCTTGCCGCCATAAGGTTTTATACTTACCGTCAATTTGGCAGGTGGTACGAATGTCACAAATTTCAGCAAACTCAACACCATCTTGA
>DATBNI010000457.1:0-5464 GCA_036554425.1 Psychromonas sp. | reverse complement strand
AATTTTGCGCGGATAAAATCAGCTTTATAGGGCGTAACCAACTGATTTGCCGCGCGGCAAAGCTATTTATTAAAAACACTGGGGTTATGCGGCTGGCAAAATGTGACCTGGCTTGAAACTGGCCTCGCGGATAAAAGCGGCGTTATAAGCCCTCATCAGGTGGCTTTGGTTGCTACTGAAAAGTACTTCAACCTAAGCGTTAACTGCTTATTTTATGGTTGCAGATGAATATCAGGTGAAATTTTAAAAGCAGCTCTAAAATCAGATGCTTATTTTGACCCTCAGGCAATCCCATAAAGTGTTACGGATCAAAATTTTGAGCAATCAGATCGGTTTTTATTTAACCATTGTTTATACTGTTCGGGTATTAAAAATTATCTAATAACAATAATAGGGAAAGCCCATGGCAAAAGGACAGTCACTTCAAGACCCATTTTTAAATGCGCTACGCAAAGAGCACATTCCAGTGGCAATTTATTTAGTAAATGGGATCAAGTTACAGGGACAAATAGAGTCTTTTGACCAATTTGTTATTCTGTTAAAAAACACCGTGAGTCAAATGGTTTACAAACACGCCATTTCAACCGTTGTGCCTGCTCGCGCCATGGCGCCAATTCCACATGTCGAAAATGATTAAGCATAAAAGCCCTTTATCGAACAATTTTGGCTTGCTTTGCGCAGGTCTTTTTTTATAAGATTATCATCCTATCCTTAAGTGGCTTATGTTAGGATAATAATTATTACTTTCCTTCTATATTGGAGATTTATTTGTTTGATCGTTACGAAGCCGGAGAACAGGCTGTTTTAGTTCATATCATTTTTTCTGATGATAATAAAAAAGAAGACCTTGACGAACTTAAACACTTAGTGAGTTCTGCCGGTGTAAATACGCTTGATACTATTACCGGTCCCCGAAAATCCCCCCATGCTCGTTACTTTGTCGGCACAGGTAAAGCACAGGAAATTGCAGATACTGTAAAAACACTTGGCGCTGATGTGGTTATTTTCAATCATGCATTGACCCCGGCTCAACAACGTAATTTAGAAGCATTATGCGAATGTTTAGTGTTAGACAGAACCGCGTTGATTTTAGATATCTTTGCCCAGCGTGCACGTACTTATGAGGGTAAACTGCAGGTAGAATTAGCCCAATTACGTCACCTCTCTACGCGACTTATTCGTGGTTGGACGCATTTGGAACGGCAAAAAGGGGGAATCGGATTACGTGGTCCGGGTGAAACTCAATTAGAAACCGACAGACGTTTACTGCGCGCACGGATCAGCACCATCAGATCGCGCCTGGCAAAAGTTGAAAAACAGCGTGAGCAGGGGCGCCGGGCGCGTCAGCGTAATGAAGTGCCAACCGTTGCATTGGTTGGATATACTAATGCGGGAAAATCCACGCTCTTTAATCACATTACCGATGCCGGGGTTTATGCCGCCGATCAACTCTTTGCCACACTTGACCCGACCCTGCGTAAAACGGAAGTCGTTGATGTCGGCAGTTGTATTTTAGCCGATACAGTAGGCTTTATTCGTCACTTGCCGCATGATTTGGTCGCGGCATTTAAAGCCACGCTGCAGGAAACCCGTGACGCGACATTATTATTGCATATTGTCGATTGTGCGGATCCCTGTTACCACGATAATATTATTGCGGTGCAAACCGTCTTAGAGGAGATTGATGCAGGTGAGGTACCCCAGCTGATGATCATGAATAAAATTGATGCAGTTGAAGGTATCGAGCCGCATATTGATTTTGATGATTTGGGTAAACCTGTGAAGGTGTGGTTATCTGCACAAACCGGTGCAGGTGTGGAGCTGTTATTTGAGTCCTTAACCACGCTCCTATCGGGACAGATCCGTTCGCTGCAACTTGCAATACCTGCATACGAGGGAAAATTACGCGCTGTATTTCACCAGTTGGACTGTATTGAACATGAGTCTTATGCTGATAATGGCGATTGTTTATTGGATATTCGTTTAAATGCGATTGAGTGGCAGCGCTTAATAAAACAGCAAGGTTCCTCGATAGAGGGCTATGTTGTTAACGCTAAATAGCTTTTTTTGATTAAATCGTCGCATATTATGTCATGTTTTCTTTCTTATTAGGGGGAACATTGCTACATTGCTTAACACTTTTTTGTATTATTAAATCGGGAGCTATATATGGCTTGGAACGAACCGGGAAAAGATAAAGACCCGTGGAAAAACAATGATAAAAACAAAGATCAGGGACCACCTGATCTTGATGTCGTTCTCCAGAAATTATCAAAACTACTAGGTGGTTTGTTTGGTAAAAAGCCCTCTTCAGACGATGGTGGTAATAAGGGCGGTGGTAATATTGCCATTATTGCTGTGTTTGCCGTACTTGCTGTGGTTTGGTTTGTGAGTGGTTGGTATACGATTAAAGAATCTGATCGTGGCGTCGTATTACGTTTTGGCGCTTACCATTCTCAAGTTGATGCCGGTTTGCATTGGAATCCTAAGTTTGTTGATAAAATTATTCCGATTAACGTTGAAGCATTTCGCACTATGCCAACAACGGGTTTCATGCTGACGGAAGATGAAAATATTGTTCAGATTGGGATGGAAGTGCAGTATCGTATTATTGCGCCGGAAAAATACCTGTTTAGTGTCACTAATGCGGATAACAGTTTATTGCAGGCATTAGACAGTTCATTACGTTTTATTGTTGGTCATTCGACTATGGATGATGTGTTAACAACGGGCCGGGAAGTGGTGCGCCAGGAAACCTGGGAAATGGTCGACGAGATTATCGAAGGATATGATTTAGGTATAGACATTGTGGATGTTAACTTACAGCAAACCCGCCCCCCTGAACAAGTCAAAGATGCCTTTGATGATGCTATTGCCGCGCAGGAAGATGAACAGCGGTTTATACGTGAAGCAGAAGCCTATGAACGTGAGAAAGAACCTATTGCTCGTGGTCAGGTGAAACGTATTGAGCAGCAGGCGTTAGCCTATAAAGAAGGTCTGATTTTAAAAGCTCAGGGTGAAGTTGCCCGTTTTAATCAACTATTACCTGAATATCAAGCCAACCCTGATGTGACGCGTCAACGTCTCTATCTCGAGGCGATGGAAATGGTATTGAACAGCACTTCTAAAGTACTCATCGATAATAATGCTGGGGGTAATTTGACTTTTCTTCCGCTCGATAAACTGATGGGGACAAGCACCGCTACAGCAGGGGGCCAGAATGGCGATTCAGAAATTGAAACACGTTCACGTGCCGATGAACAAGCAGATCGAGATGAACAAGCGGGCAGGAATGTTCCGCTGAGTCGCAGTAGTAACAGAAGCTCTGGGAGAGACTACTAATGAATAAATTATTAATACTTCCAGCCCTAATTATTGCGATGCTTTTTAGCAGCGCATTTGTTATCACGGAAGGGCAGCACGGAATCGTAATGCAGTTCAGTAAAGTTAAACGTGACGCAGAAGGTTTGCCTGTTGCTTATCCGCCTGGTTTACACTTTAAAATCCCCTTTATTGATTCAGTACGCAGCATGGATACCCGTATCCAAACCTTGGATGATAAAGCGGATCGCTTTGTGACTTCTGAGAAAAAAGATTTAATTATCGACTATTACGTAAAATGGCAGATTGATGATTTAGCGGTTTATTTCCTGTCAACGGGCGGTAATAAAATGCAGGCCGAAGCCTTACTGAAACGTAAAATCAATAATGGATTACGCAGTGAGATAGGTTCGCATACCATTAAGGAGATTGTCTCGGGTAAACGTGGTGAAGTGATGGAAACCGCGCTGAAACGTATGGCGCGTTCAAGTGAATTAGGTATTAAGGTAGTTGATGTTCGTATCAAAAAAATCAACTTACCTGAAGAAGTCAGTAACAGTGTTTACAAACGGATGCGCGCTGAGCGACAAGCTGTGGCAAAAGAACATCGCTCTCAGGGTCAAGAGCAATCAGAAGTGATTCGCGCTAATATTGACCGGAAAGTATCGATCATGCTCGCCCAGGCTAATAAAGAATCTTTAGAGATTCGCGGTGCGGGTGATGCACAGTCTTCACAAATATATGGCGACTCTTATTCACAAGACTCTGAGTTCTTCTCTTTTTTACGCAGTATGCAAGCGTATCAAAAAAGTTTTACCGGGAAAGATGATGTCATGGTATTAAGCCCAGACTCTGATTTCTTTAAGTACATGAATAACAAAGATTAACTTCAATTTTCTTATAAAAAAAGGGCGGTTTACCGCCCTTTTTTGTGTCCTCAATAAAGCCGTAAACGGGTTAGTTCGTAAAGATCTGAATATCGTGCTTGAAATGCAGGTTTAATGTTTGCTAAAATCTGCGTTTAATTCGCTAGAGATATGTAATTCTGATGGGAAATAATGTAGTAGTACTTGGCACTCAATGGGGTGACGAAGGTAAAGGCAAGGTCGTAGACCTGCTAACTGACAAAGCACAATGGGTTGTTCGCTATCAAGGTGGGCACAATGCGGGTCATACACTTGTAATTGATGGAGAGAAAACAGTTCTTCATCTTATCCCATCAGGCATCCTGCGCGATAACGTAAAATGTGTTATCGGAAACGGTGTGGTTTTATCACCGGAAGCCCTGTTAACTGAGCTGAAAATGCTTGAAGATCGCGGTGTGCCGGCAAAAGAACGCCTGCATATTAGTGAGGGATGTCCTTTAATTCTGCCCTATCACGTGGCGCTTGATGTTGCACGGGAACTTGCTCGTGGTAATAAAGCCATTGGTACAACAGGCCGTGGTATTGGTCCTGCGTATGAAGATAAAGTTGCCCGTCGCGGATTACGTGTTGATGATCTCTTCAATATGGAAACCTTTGCAGTTAAGCTCAAGGAAGTGATTGATTACCATAATTTCCAGCTAGTTAATTACTACAAAGTCGAAGCGGTTAACTTTGATGAAGTGCTAAAGCAAGTGACAGAAGTTGCTGACCTGCTTATTAGTATGGTTATTGATGTAACGGATGAACTTGATAAAGCCCGTTTACGTGGTGAAAATATCTTGTTTGAAGGCGCTCAGGGCACACTGCTTGATATTGATCACGGTACTTACCCCTATGTGACCTCTTCAAATACAACAGCCGGTGGTGTTGCCACGGGAAGTGGCTTTGGTCCTGCGCATATCGATTATGTATTAGGTATTGTTAAAGATTATACTACGCGTGTTGGATCGGGTCCTTTCCCGACTGAATTGTATGACGGTATCGAAAAATTAGATCCGGCTGGTAAACACCTTGGTACCGTCGGACATGAGTTTGGCGCAACAACGGGTCGTTTACGCCGTACCGGCTGGTTTGATGCCGTTGCCATTAAACGTGCAGTACAATTGAACAGTATTACCGGTTTCTGCTTAACTAAACTTGATGTTTTAGATGGTTTGGAAGAAATTAAAATCTGTACTGCCTACAAAATGCCCGGCGGTAAACTGGTAGACGTACCA
>DATBNI010000425.1:0-6142 GCA_036554425.1 Psychromonas sp. | reverse complement strand
CCAAGCCTTGCTATAAAGACAGAAAATCAATGCGCCTGCATATTCCTCTTCCATTTTTACGTAGTTACCCCTGTATTGTTAATTAATTATCTAACAGCAAAGATCAGCACACCTTAGCGAGGAGAAAATTAAGTGTGTATTTTTAACAGCAGTCAAGTTGTTGATAACGAGCAATAAATATGAAAAAACACCAATAGCGCTGAATGAATAAAAAACAGCAACCTATATTCGAACGAACCTGCCAGAAAACCAATTAATGCATCACAGTATTGTTCTACAGGGCCGTCTGGCGAGCATGAGGCTCCTTATATAACTACGCAGAAAGAAATCCATAACATTAATAAACGGCTTGCGATAGAGCAGTTATTATTTACCCGAAGCGGCTTAACTGTATGTTTAGATTTAAAATACAGACTCGAACCACACAGTTACCTTTGACTACTGACTTAACATAAAAACCATTATAAACAACAAGATAAAAACAAAAACTAAGCAACACCAACAAGAAAAATAACAGCATCTCGAAGTAAAAACCTCTGTCTTTTATGAAAAACAGAAAGGAGATAAAAACATTACCCCGGTCTAAAAACCAGCAGCGGAGTGCTGCATTTATCGACTAAGCCCGCAGCAACGGGACCGCAGCTAATATAAAGCGTATCAACACAAACCACCCAACCTTCTAATTGGAACATTAGTGTGCTCGAACGCTCACTTTTGAGTCTATTATGTTCCTTAAATGTTAAAATGACGTACATTTACGCAACATAAAAAGTACCAACCTTAAACACACATACAGAGGAAGAGATCATGACTCAAAATAAACAACATACGCTACTGGGGCAATGCATCGCCGAGTTTATAGGAACAGGATTGCTGATATTTTTTGGTGTCGGCTGTGTTGCGGCACTGGTATTAACAGGGGCAAGTTTTGGCCAATGGGAAATCAGTATCATGTGGGGTATGGGTGTTGCCATCGCCATATACTGTACTGCCGGCGTTTCTGGTGCACACATTAATCCTGCGGTGACTATCGCGCTGGCTGCTTTTCACGGTTTTGAAAAAAGAAAAGTATTACCTTATATCATTTCACAGATGGCAGGCGCATTTTGTTCTGCAGCTTTAATTTATGCTTTATACAGCAACCTCTTTACTGATTACGAGATAGCCCACGGCTTTTTACGCAATAGTGAAGCAGCATTATCGACAGCGGGTATTTTCTCAACCTACCCGCATCCGTCATTATCTATATTGGGGGCATTTTCAGTTGAATTTGTTATTACTGCCGTACTGATGTTCGCTATTTTAGCCCTCAACGATGAAAGCAACGGTACCCCGCGCGGTGCAATGACCCCTATCCTAATCGGCATTTTAATTGCCGTTATCGGCGGCTCTTTAGGCCCGCTAACGGGTTTTGCAATGAATCCGGCGCGTGATTTTGGTCCCAAGTTATTTGCTTACTTTGCCGGCTGGGAGTTTGCTTTGAGCGGCGCAAAAGAGATCCCTTACTTCATAGTGCCTATTTTAGGTCCTGTTTTTGGCGCGTGTTTCGGCGGCTGGGCTTATCCGAAACTGATTGCACAATATTTACCAAACGCAGGTCACGACAGCACTATTCCAATCCAGAGTGAAGAAGCTAAAGCAACTAAAGACCTGGCAGAGGCATAGTCAGTTGACGTTTAATTAACAAATAAGTATTCAGACAAATTACAACTAACCTATTTATAGACAAAGGATAATATCATGACAGATAAAAAATACATTATTGCATTAGACCAGGGTACAACCAGTTCTCGCGCCGTGATTCTTGACCATGATGCAAATATCGTCAGTGTTTCTCAACGTGAATTCAAACAAATCTATCCGCAGGCCGGCTGGGTTGAACATGATCCGATGGAAATTTATGCAACACAAAGTTCAGTCTTAACTGAAATATTAGCCCAAGAAAGTATTGGCAGTGATCAAATAGCCGCTATTGGCATTACCAATCAGCGTGAAACAACTATTGTCTGGAACAGAGAAACAGGAAATCCTGTCTATAATGCAATTGTATGGCAGTGCCGTCGTACGGCTTCTATCTGTGAAACGCTAAAAGAACAGCAGGGTTTAGAAGCGTATATCCGTGAAAATACCGGTCTGGTGCTTGACCCGTACTTCTCCGGTACCAAGATTAAATGGATATTAGACAATGTTGAAGGGGCTCGCGAAGATGCTGAAGCAGGCAAGTTAATGTTCGGTACAGTTGATACCTGGTTAGTCTGGAAAATGACCCAGGGCCGCGTTCATGTGACTGACTATACCAATGCTTCCCGTACCATGCTTTTTAATATCAATACGTTAGAATGGGATGAAAAGCTCCTGAAAGCATTTGGTATTCCACGCTCTATGATGGCGGAGGTGAAAAGCTCATCTGAAGTTTACGGTCAGACCAATATTGGCGGGTTAGGCGGTACGCGTATCCCTATTGCGGGTATTGCCGGTGATCAGCAGGCGGCTCTATACGGTCATATGTGCGTAAAACAAGGGGAGGCAAAAAACACCTACGGCACAGGCTGTTTCTTATTAATGAATACCGGTAAAGAAAAAGTAACTTCTAACAATGGTCTGTTAACGACTTTGGCCTGCGGTCCGAGAGGCGAAGCCGCATATGCACTGGAAGGTGCGGTGTTTATGGGGGGAGCTTCTATTCAATGGCTGCGTGACGAAATGAAATTACTAGCCGATGCCAAAGATTCTGAATACTTTGCAACTAAGGTTGATTCTTCAAACGGTGTTTACGTGGTGCCGGCATTTACAGGCTTAGGCGCGCCATATTGGGACCCCTATGCGCGAGGCACTATTGTCGGTTTAACACGCGGCGTAAATTCAAACCATATTGTCCGGGCAACATTAGAAAGTATTGCTTACCAGACGCGTGACGTGCTGGATGCTATGCAGGCGGATTCAGGCATTAAACTGTCTGCGTTACGTGTTGACGGCGGTGCCACAGCCAATAACTTTTTAATGCAGTTCCAGGCCGATGTATTAGATACCACGGTTCAGCGCCCTGCTGTCACCGAAGTAACCGCACTGGGAGCCGCTTATCTGGCGGGTATTGCGGTCGGTTACTGGGATGGTTTGGAAGAGCTGGCAGGTAAAGCGGTCATTGAACATTCATTTGAACCAAATGCCGATCCAATTAAACGCAAGCAGCGTTACCGCGGTTGGAAGCGTGCAGTAAAATGTGCACAGACCTGGGCAGAACTGCATGATGAAGATTTTGAATAACTGCATTAGACTTCATATCAGTAGAAAATATCACTAACTGATACCCAGAGCGTAAACCTGTAAAAGAGTGTCTCAGGACACTCTTTTTTGTATCTTCAATCTACCTTAAAATGCATAATCAGCGAGTCGATCACCGGCCACATTTAAAGCACCAAGCTAAAGGTTTAGTCATTTTAAATTCATCGCTTCGCTCATCATTTCGAGTGTTCGCTTATAAAAGCGTGCATTAATACCCTATTTGTTTCAATTCGAAACTAATAACCATCATATCACTCAGCAATCTTGTTATTTTATTGCTATTCATTGCCGTCACGGTAAACTTATTTCATTAAACTTAGAGAATTAAGTGCCGAGAACCAGGAGCAGTGTTTCGTGAAGCAAACTACAAGACATCAGAAAATCATCGATCTCGTACAAAAAAATGGCTATGTCAGTACCGACGATCTTGTTGAACGCTTTAAAGTGAGCCCTCAGACTATTCGCCGGGATTTAAATGAACTGGCCGATGAAAATAAAATACGCCGTCATCATGGCGGCGCAACTACCCCGCTCAGCTCTATCAATACGGCTTATAACACCCGCAAGGCAATGCAGCTAAATGAAAAAGACAGCATTGCAGAAGCCTTAGTAAAATACATCCCTAACGGTGCAACACTGTTTATTGATATTGGTACGACGCCGGAGTCCGTGGCGCGAGAATTAGCAAAAACCCACAAAAATTTACAGATTGTGACCAATAATATCAATGTCGCCTTTATATTGATGGGTAATGAGGATTTTAACGTTATTCTGGCCGGAGGTGAAGTGCGTAATAAAGACGGAGGTATAGTCGGTGAAGCGACGCTGGATTTCATTAAACAGTTCCGTTTGGATTTTGGAATTTTGGGTATCAGCGGGATTGATTATGATGGTTCTTTATTAGATTTTGATTATCATGAAGTGCGGGTTAAAAAAGCCATTATAGAAAACAGCCGCAGTGTTTACCTGGCGGTTGACCATACAAAATTCGGACGTAATGCAATGGTTAACCTCGGTAATATAGCGGAAATAGATATGCTGATTACCGACCAGCCGCCGCCGAAAGAAATTGCCGCATTATTAAAAGCGCACAAAATTCCCTTTGAAGTCGTTCCAAAGGAGCGTTAAAGAAATAAGCACTTATCATTTTGATAAGTGCTTATTATTAATGGTAAGCCTGACTCACTTTTTTTGTGTCTTTAAAAAGTTAACCACACGATCCGGGAAATCACTAAACACCCCGTCAACGTCCGCTTTATTATAGAAAATATCTAAGAATTCTTCAAAATCCTGGGCATACTCCGGAATTTGTCCTTCATCCAGCCTAAAGGTATAAGGGTGAACCAGCATGCCGGCCTGATGTGCTTCCTTAACAAGAGAGGTCAATATTAACTTCCCTTTTTTTGATTCTGGCGCAACCACCATAGGATACCAGGGGCCCACGCCATCCGCATATTCTGCTATCTTTTTCATCGCACCCGGCTTAAACATCCAGTCATAGTCATAAGCAACAGCTTTACCATCGACATAGGCCATGGTTTCACCCCAACTTGTTTCGGCTATTAACTGCACTAACTTGATGTCCATATCCAATTTTGGAAGCAGCTCATATTTAACACGCTTTAACTCCTCTACATCAAAAGACTGAAAATAGACTAAATCAGTTTTACTGGTATAACCGTATTTTTTAAGCACCTTTAATACCGCCACACTGATGTCTTTGCCCTCTTGTCGATGAAACCAGGGCGCTTTAATTTCAGGATAGAGACCGATATTTTTACCCGTGCTTTTGTTTAAACCCTGGATCATTTCGATCTCGTCTTCTAAGGTATGAACCTTAAAGTCAGATTTCCAGATTGGAAAACGCTGTGCGTAAACAGCCCTTTGTTCTCCATCTTTAATATTAAATGCTTCGGTCATTTTTAGACCTTTGATTTCTGCCAAAGTAAAATCGATAGCATAATATCTGCCGTCTTTACGTTTACGCTCAGGGTACATATCCGCGACATTAGTAACACGATCCAGATAATGATCATGCAGTACGACTAAGAAATTATCTCTGGTCATTACCACATCCTGTTCAATGTAGTCAGCGTCCATGGCATAAGCCATGGACTTGGCCTCCATACTGTGCTCAGGAAGATAACCGCTGGCACCGCGATGGGCGACAACTATTTTTTCAGCCTGAGCAAAACTTGCCGCTGATAACGTTATCAGCAGACTCAGCAGCAGTGTTTTGTTATTTGGTAATTGTTTGAACATAGTTTCATTATTCCTTATGATTAAATATATAAGCCTGCTCATACACTGCAGCCTAACTTTCTATAAGCTATTCTAACTGGGCAGTATTAAACTTTTATTAATTGAGGCGGATAAAAAACATTGAAGCCGGATCTGACTATTAAGCCTCAGATCCGGGTACTGATTAAATAAGAAGAATCTTTCGCGGCTTATACAGCTGCCGGAATCAGTTCTTCAGTTTCCCTATCAAGTTTGCGCTGTGCGTGTACCTTATTTTCACCAAGCATAGCCAGTGTAAAGAACACAATAGATAACCCGCAGGAGATAGTTAACATTAAGAAACCGCCATCCCAGCCGAAGTGATCAACGGTATAGCCTAAAAGAGCATTAGCTGCCACAGCGCCGCCAAGGTAACCGAACAGACCGGTCAGACCCGCCGCTGTGCCGGCAGCTTTTTTCGGTGCAAGCTCAAGTGCATACAAACCAATTAGCATAACCGGACCATAGATTAAGAATCCGATAGTCACTAAAGCAAACATATCAACCATAGGGTTACCAGCTGGGTTAAACCAGTAAACGAAAACAGCAATAGTGACCAGTACCATAAATAAGATACCGG
>DATBNI010000012.1:0-2515 GCA_036554425.1 Psychromonas sp. | reverse complement strand
CATTTTGCCCACTATGGACCTGGAGACTATTACAAGAGACATTGTGATGCATTCAGAGGTGAAGCTAATCGCATTTTATCTATTGTTGTGTATTTTAATACCGGCTGGACGAGTGCCGATGGTGGCGAATTAGTGCTATATAAGGATGACTGCGATAAAGACGGGATTAAAGTCGTCCCTCTTTTCGGTACATTGGTTACTTTCTTGAGTGAGGAGTTTCCTCATGAGGTGCTGCCGGCTAATCGGGATCGTTATTCTATTGCGGGATGGTTTCGTGTTAATACATCCGTAACCGCTAAAGTAGATCCTCCATTATAAAACCGCGAGTTCTTTAATCTTGATTGTTAATATATTTTAGCTCAGGTTTACAGATTGGTAGGGATATGAGTCGTTCTTTGCGGTTAGCCTTTTCCTGCGCACTTTATTATATAACCTCCCGTGGTTATGACCGGAAAAACATCTGTTTTATAAACTTTCCTTTTAAATAGCAGGCAAATAAAAGTACCTTCAATATGAGACTTCCGAAAACATATTTCACAGATGATGTTCTAACAATTGCACCTGATTTATTGGGCAAAAAACTTGTGCGTGTTTTCCCGGACGGCAGCAGAAAAGAATACCTTATTGCAGAAACTGAAGCCTATCGCGGTGAAGAAGATTTAGCCTGTCATGCAAATAAAGGCAGAACCACCAGAACACAAATTCTGTATCAGGAAGGCGGGGTAGTATATGTCTATTTGATTTATGGTATGTACTGGCTGCTGAATATTGTAACCGGAAAAAATGATCAGCCTCAGGCTGTATTGATCCGCAGCTTAAATGAGATAAAAGGGCCGGGGCGAGTCGGTAAGGAGTTACAACTGGATAAATCATTTTACGGCGAAGATCTCACTCAGTCCAATCGCCTCTGGATTGAAGATGGGCTTACTGTTAGCAATTATACAACCGATATACGTGTGGGGATTGATTATGCCGGGAAACTCTGGCGAAATAAATTATGGCGTTTTAGGCTGGCAGAGCAGACTGAAATTAACTTATAATTTCAATCCCGTATTCACAATGCCATTGGTGCCGGATCTTTAATGTTGAATTTTCAGCAAACAGATAAAAACCACAGGTTCAAGATTAAAGCGCTGATCCGAAGTGCACGCCCATTTGCAGACATAGGGGTATTGGGAACTTTGGCACTTTTAATTACCCGCTTTCTCCCAATATAAGCATCACTAGCGTCTTATATTGTTCGCCTGCAAAACCCAGAGCTAAAGCAATCAATTTTATGGGTATATATTTTTTATTACAGTGCCTTCATCATTCTGCCGAAATTCATAAAAGGAGCTGTGTAAACTTGCCGCAATCAAAAATAGCGCTTATTCTTTGACTATTCGAGGACAATTATCTGACATGAGGGAGCGATGACTGCTTTTAATCATGAAGTAGGCGAAAAACTGCGCGAGATAGCGGCCTTACTAAAAGCGCAGCGTGCGAATCCTTTCCGCTACCAGGCTTATCTGCATGCGGCGGATACCCTGGATAACCTGACCGAGGACTTGGATGATCTGGTGCAGATTAAAGGCATGAAAGGACTTACCGATCTGCCCGCAATCGGCTCGGGGATTGCGCAGTCTATTTATGAATATGTCGCGACCGGTCGCATGACCCGTCTGGAAAATCTGCAGGGAGAATCTGATCCGGTCGGATTATTCCAATCCATACCGACAGTCGGCCGGACGCTGGCACAGCGCATTCATGAGAGTCTGCATGTTGATACCCTAGAATCACTGGAAAATGCGACTCGCAATGGCCAGCTTGACAAGGTTGAAGGTCTGGGTGCGAAACGCAAGGAGGCTATAGAGGCCTGGCTGTTAAAGCGTTTTGGCGAACGCCGGCAGCCATTAAGACAGGGGCCGCAGTCAAGCCTTATCCCTGTCCGCCTGCTGTTAAAAGTGGATACCGAATACCGCAGCAAAGCCGCTGCCGGTAAACTGCCTTTGATCACGCCCAAACGTTTCAATCCTGAAAACAAGGCCTGGCTGCCCATATTGCACACAACTTATGAGCACTGGCATTTTACTGCACTGTTTTCGAACAGCGAACGGGCGCACAAACTCGATCATATTTTTGACTGGGTGATTATCTATTTTTCTGATGATAACCAGAGGGAAGGGCAGCATACTGTAGTCACCGAAACACATGGCTCTCTGCTTGGTAAACGGGTGGTCAGGGGCAGAGAAGCGGAATGCCGGGAGTATTATCAAGCTGCTGCCACATTACCGCCGTAAAAAGGCTTAAGCGTTTTATCTTTTGCCTTCCAGCAACATTAATTTGTAATAGGCTGTCGCTGCAGGCGCTTGGTTTAATCTTTTCCTCGTTCCACATGCTCCGCGTGGGAATGTTGCTGCAGCTGCATTGGTTTGTCATAGGCTTTCGCTTGCGGGCGCTTGGACGAAATCGTTTTGGGGAACGCTAATCTCCGCTGTTCGACACCATTAAGGCAAACGGTATCGCGGAAAGATTA
>DATBNI010000358.1:0-7270 GCA_036554425.1 Psychromonas sp. | reverse complement strand
TCATCCAAGTTCTGCTCTGCCTCTTTCTGATCTTGAGTCGTTTTCTTCATAAACCGCTCGGGATCTGTGCTGTTAGAGTAAAATTTAAAGGCTTCATACTGTATATAGGCTTCTTTAACAAAGAGATAGGGATCCAGCGATTGCTCAAGGAGAGGTTCTTGATCTATCAATCCCGCCCGTATTTCGACCCCATCAAGCCCCCATAAAGTGACATTTTGCCAGAGGCTAAGATAACTGCTCGGAAAATACAAACCATCGA
This sequence comes from Psychromonas sp., assembly GCA_036554425.1. GTDB lineage: Bacteria > Pseudomonadota > Gammaproteobacteria > Enterobacterales > Psychromonadaceae > Psychromonas. The sequence continues at coordinate 7,011 of DATBNI010000358.1, read as the reverse complement.
CAATATCCCCGACCAGTTTTCGCGTGCTGCGAGGTCCTATTACCGGCACCATTAAATACGGGCCATTTGGAACTGACCATCTTCCAAGCACGTTACTGAAGCTTTCTCTGCGTCGCTCAATACCAATTGAACTGCCTACATCGATCAACCCTAAGATCCCAAATGTAGAGTTAAGGGTAAACCTCATTAAGGCATTAAATGAATGCTTAAACTCAAACTGTATTAAATTATTTAATACAGTTGTCGGCTCTTCAAGATTTAAGACAAAATTGTGAATCGCTTTGCGTCCGTCATTGGGCATCACATAAATGTAACTTTTTGTTACCGGTCGGTATATATAAGCATCCAGCACCTTATAGTTAAAGTCCCAAATAAGACGGTTAACAGGTTCAATGGGATCGCTCATTTGGTATTGGCTGTCGCCATTAACAGTTTGTGCAAAGGACGCATCTGAAAACAGCAAAAAAATAAAAAAAGTTCGTTTTAGCATATTGGGATACTCTTGTTCTTAAAATCGAGACAAAGTTTGTTTCATTTTACAACGAAGAAATACAGCAGCATTCACGACGCCCCAAAATCAGATGAAGGGGCAGAAATGTGCATCTTAAAGCTATTTTAGGACCTTATTAACATTTACTTTGATATTTTCTTTTTCACCGGCGGCAATGCTTTCACTCTGTCCTTGCCACTGTCCTGCACTATTACTTGCATTACCATCAACTGAAATACGTGCTTTAATAATAAAATGAGGATAATCACTGAGTTTTACCCCCTTGACCATGGAATTAGCATCTGAGAGTTCAATGATTGCAGGAAAAGCGGGCAGTTTGATTTTGAGCGCGGCAATCGGCATTGGCGGACCGCCAACGGCTTGGGCATAAACAAATAAAAAGCCATTTTTTGGCACCTTAACCTTATCATCAACAGAAATTTCGATCCGATAAGTCGCGCCAATGGCTGCCGGCAGATTTTCAATGCTGCTGTCGGGATCAGTAACAGAGCCTGTAGCATTCCCCATAACATTATCGACATTATTAGGCGTTTGCGCACCCTTCATTTGCTGTTGTGCATAGGCAATGCTGTCACGCAGTGTGTCTGCCTGCGGTGAATTATCTTCAACCAAAGTTTGCATTTTTTTCCAACGCTGGATGGCGGCGGTGTAATCCTGCTTTTCAAGTGCTATAAATGCATACATAGACCATGCTTCCAGCTCACTGGGATACTCCTTTAACAGCTGAGTTAATAAATATTCCGCTTGATTTTGTAAGTCAGGATCGCCCGTCTGCATTTTCAACTGGATATCAACAAGGCGAATATTGAGTGACTCAGGCGCTAAAAAAGATGCTTTTTTAATCGCATCTAAGGCGACATCAGTCTCTTTAAATACCATTGCTAAGCGACTATACAATAACCAGCCATCAGGATCATTGCCGTTTTTGCTTAGTTGGGTGCGTAAACCTAACATTAAATCACGCAGATCCTGCTCGCTGGGACGGTTATCTTGATCATTGAAGAGTTTGTTTTGTAAGTCAGGGTATCGCTCCATGACCGATTGCCACTGATCAACCTGCTGATAAGCACCCACCGAGCTATACAGTCCATAACTGCCCAAAACTAAAATAAGGACAGCCGGCAACCATAACATTTTACTCTTTTTATAATTCTCAGGTGTCTCTTTATCTATCACATCATCGAGCAAATTATGTTGTAATTCAGTGCGCAATATTTCTTTATCAACAATAAGATCCTGTGCTTCATCGCTTTCAAGTTCAGTTAAACGAATCTCATATAATGCACGATTTAATTGATTACGGCGATCCCCTTGCTGGCGATTTTTATAGCTGCGTATAAAAGGGAGCGTCAGCAGCGCACTGGCGATTATCACAAGCAAAATACTGGCCAACCAAAACTGTAAAATCATTGCTTATTCCCCTTTTTATCTGAGGATTTTTCACCTAGAATTTTTTGCAATCTTTTTTCCTCGTCAGGATCTAAATGATCCTGTTGTGTTTTTTGTTTTTTTACCTGCCCATATAAAAAATAGAAACCCAGCAAAATAAACAACAAGGGGCCAAGCCACAGGAAAATAGTCGCAGGGGTCATGGGGGGATCGTAACGTACGAAGTTACCAAAACGGGCAACCATATAGGCAACTACTTGCTCTTCACTTTTGCCTTCTTTAACCAGTTGATAGGTTTTGTTGCGCAAATCTTTGGCGAGCTGCGCTTTGGAATCGGCAATATTCTGATTCTGACATTTAGGGCAACGTAACTGTTTTGTTAAGTCATGAAAAGTCTGCTCTTGTTGCGCATTATCAAATTCAAAAATATCAGTAGTACTATAAGCTAACGGACTAAAAAGAAAGATCAGGCAAAACAGATAATAACTGACAGTAACTGTTTTAAAGCGACTCGGTTGAAAATGCAGATCTGATGAAGTCAATTGCATTTGTTACTCCATATTATCAAAGACGGCGGATAATTTATCTTGCCAAACGCGGGCATTTAAATCACCTACATGACGATACACAATGATCCCTTTGCTATTAATAAAGAAAGTTTCAGGTGCACCATAAACGCCCAAATCAAGCCCCAGCATTCCATCTTTATCAAACAGACTGATGGCATAGGGATCTTTAAGGTCTGTTAACCACTTAATCGCTTTAATACGATTATCTTTGTAGTTCATGCCAATAATATACAGCCCCTGCCCGGCCAGCTCATTTAAATATTTATGCTCGGCATAACAGGTTGGGCACCAGGTAGCCCAAACATTCAGTAATAATTTTCGACCTTTAAAAATAGAGGCGTCGTACTGCTTTTCCGGGTTATAAATATCCTGCAGGGTAAACGCCGGGACGGTTTGACCAATTAAAGCGGAATCGAGTTTTCGCGGATCTGTATACAAACCTTTAAACAGGAAATAACAAGCAATCAAAAAGATCACTAAAGGCACCGAGAGAGTCAGAATTCTTTTGGTATTCGCCATTTTCAGCTAACCTCCAATGATGATTTAGAAACTTTTTTTACCCGGTAGCGACGATCAAAGATCATCAAAATACCAGCAAATGCCATCATCACAGGACCAAACCAGATCCAACGTATGAAAGGCTTATAATAAATACGCACAGCCCAAGCACCGTCAGGTAATACTTCGCCCATTGCGATATATAAATCACGGGTAAAACCCGGATCAATAGCGGCTTCTGTCATGGGCATTCTTTGCACGGTGTAAATTCTTTTTTCAGGCTCCATGATGGCGATCGTTTTCTGATCATATTTAACGGTAAATAGACCCGCAATGCCGCCATAGTTTTTGCCCTTCAACTCGTTGACTGCATCAAAATGAAAATCGTAATGTTCAAAGCGTACACTTTCTCCTATGCTTAATTTAACATCACGTTCGATAGAGAAATTTTGTGTCATAGTGATACCTATCACCATCACCGCAAGTCCGGCATGACCCAGAGTCATTGCCCAGTGACTATTACCTAATTTTCTCATTCCGGTCCACAGGCTAAAACGGTGGGTCGAACGCAGGTAAATTTCCACACCTGTTCCAACCAAGATCCACATACCAAGAAAGACGCCTAATAGTGCAAGCCAGGTAAAATGAGATGCAAAAGCCAATAGAAAGACAAGCGTGCTCAAGGTACTGACGACTAATAAAATAGCCATAGGCTTGAATAAATCGGCGAAATTCTGACGTTGCCAGCGCACTAAAGAACCAACGCCCAAAAAGAGTGCAAAGGGGACAATCAAAACGGTAAACATACGGTTAAAGAATGGCTCACCAATGGAAATACTGCCTAGCCCCATTTCTTTATGGACAAGGGGTAATAGGGTCCCTAATAAAACCACAATTAACGCTGCTATTAATAAAATATTATTAGTCAGCAACATCGTTTCACGGGAGATAAAACTGTAGCGACCGCGGCTTTTTACCTTCGAAGCCTGTACCGCGTAAAGTAATAAAGAACCACCAATCACCAAAATCAAGAATGTTAATATAAAGAGACCACGAGCAGGATCACTGGCAAAGGCGTGCACTGAAACCAGAACCCCTGAGCGCACTAAAAAAGTGCCCAGCAAGCTTAATGAAAATGCGCTGATCGCAAGTAGTACTGTCCAGGATTTAAACACACCGCGTTTTTCACTGACCGCTAATGAATGGATTAAAGCCGTACCGGCAAGCCAGGGCATAAAAGAAGCATTTTCAACGGGATCCCAAAACCACCATCCACCCCAACCCAGTTCGTAATAAGCCCACCAGCTTCCCAATGCGATACCTAAGGTTAAGAAGGTCCAGGCAGCCATTGTCCAGGGACGAGACCACTTAGCCCAGGCACTGTCCAAGCGCCCTTCCATTAAAGCGGCAATGGCAAAAGCAAAGGCCACTGAAAAACCAACATAACCCATGTACAATATCGGCGGGTGAAAAATAAGGCCAATATCTTGCAGTAACGGGTTAAGATCCCGGCCATCAACGGGGAAATAGGGGAGAGTACGTAAAAAAGGGTTCGAGGTTAATATAACAAACAGATAAAAACCCAATGACAGTAAGCCTAATACGGCTAATACCCGAGCAACAGACTCAATAGGTAAGCGTTTACTCATCACTGCAACGGCTGTGCTCCAGATTGACAATAAGAACACCCATAAAAGCAAGGATCCTTCATGTGCTCCCCAAACAGCAGACAAGCGATAATACCAAGGCATAGCCGAGTTAGAATTGGTGGCAATATAAGCCACAGTAAAATCATTAACCACAAACAGATAAGCTAAGATGACAAATGATAAAGTAACAAAAACCAACTGCAAAACAGTTAAAATCTTAGCGGATTCAATGGCACTTTGCTGGCGAGCATATATCCCATAGAGCGGATAAACTGTTTGTAATAATGAAAACATGCAGGCTATCGCAAGCGCAAATTGACCAATTTCAGGTAGCATGAAACGTCCTTATAGTTGTTTGTTATTGGCTTTTAAATGATCCATGCCGACCAGTGCCTCAGAAACTTCCGGGGGCATATATTCTTCGTCATGCTTAGCAAGCACTTCAAAGGCGTTAATTTGTGTGGCATTAAGTAATTCCCCCTGCGCGACTATGCCTTGCCCCTCACGGAACAGATCCGGCAAAATACCATCAAAAAAGACAGTCACAACACCACCGCCATTATCCAGCAAATCAAAGCTCACCTTTAAACTCTGCGGATCCCGCTTTACGGTTCCAGGTACCACCAAGCCGCCAATACGCAGACGTTGCCCCACTTCCGGTTTTATACCGGTTTCTTTTTTGCCTTGAATTATTTCCGTCGGCGTATAAAAAAGATCGATATTTTGCTGCAAAGCAAAAAGTACCAGCCCCACTGCCAGTGATAAGGCAACCCCCAATAACGAGGTGATTAACAAACGCTTTTTACGTCTCGGATTCATAACATGCCTTCCCTATTTTTTGCTTTTTTTATACGCTCTTCACGTGCAATACGCTGATTGACAGCTTTTAATATTTTTTTTCTTTTTATCAGGGTATTGATGATTAAAACAAGCAATCCTAAAAAAGAGATACCGTAAGCCAACCAAACATAAAAACCATAGCCCCCCATTGCAAAAAAATCTGCTAATGAATTAAATGCCATCTTAATTTTTTCCCGTCATTTTAATATTGTTTAACACTAATTGCCTTACCCAGGGGCGATGACTTTCACGCGTTAAAATTTCATTTCGAAAGCGCATCAAGGTTAACGCCCCTAATAAGGCTGCAAAAGCAACAATCATAATCAGTAATGGCCATAACATTTCCACTGCCATTGAGGGTTTGTCAAATTTACTGATAGTTGCCCCCTGATGCAAGGTATTCCACCAAACGACAGAATAATGAATAACAGGTAAGTTAATCACCCCCACTAAGGTTAAAATTGAAGCGGCTCTGCCTGCCAATATTTTATCAGAAAAGGCGTTATATAAGGCAATTATACCTAAATAGACAAAGAGTAATATCAGCTCCGAAGTTAAACGCGCATCCCAAACCCACCACGCCCCCCACATAGGTTTTCCCCATGCAGCACCGGTAAACAAGGCGATAAAAGTAAACACAGCACCAACGGGAGCCGTTGCCGCAACCGTCATCTCTGCTAATCTAATTTGCCACACTAAAGCCACAAATGCCGCAATAGCCATGCTTGCATACGCCCCCATTGCCATCATGGCCGCCGGGACATGGATATAAATTATTCTAAAACTATCACCTTGTTGATAATCCGCAGGCGCAAATAACAATCCCCACAGTAAGCCAATGACAAATGTAACTATTGTAAGAACCACAAACCAGGGTAATAGTTTGCCCGCTAATTGATAACTTCGCTCAGGTTTTGCATAAGGATGCAGCCATTTCCACATAATCTGTCTCTATTTGTTGGTATTAATACTTAGATTCGAATAATAAGTGCATATTATCAACTGAGGCTGACCCGCAGTGATGCAGCTATCGCAAAAGGCGCTAAAATAATTGCGCTGATTAGCATTGCCCCTAATAAAGCTAATAATCCTAGATAGGATTGCCCGTATGAGGCAGCATCAATCGCCATTGTCGAAAAAATTAAAATGGGAATACTAAGGGGAAGCAGGATCAAACTCAATAGAATACCGCCTTTTCTTAAACCGACCGTCAGAGCAACACCAATCGCACCAAATAAACTCAAAATGGGCGTACCAATCAACAGCGTTAAAAATAATGCCAAATAGGTGTCTATATCAAGTGCTAAAAAAGCACCTAAAAGAGGCGAAACCAATAAAATAGGCAATCCGGTTAATAGCCAGTGAGCAAAAACTTTTGCACTGACAAGCCACGCGAGCGGAAAAGGAGCGAGCATCAGCTGCTCTAATGAACCGTCAATAAAATCATCTTTAAATAAACGTTCAAAGGATAATAACGCCGCCAATAACGCCGCCACCCATATAATACCCGGTGCGATACGCTGCAGCAAAGCGGGATCAGTGCCAATCCCCAGGG
>DATBNI010000353.1:0-5842 GCA_036554425.1 Psychromonas sp. | reverse complement strand
ACAAAGTTTACACTCGTGATCTCTTTGGTAGTGATTCGTAAATTCGCGCTCCTTTGCTGTCATTCCGGGCGGCTTTTTTTAGCCGGAATGACAGAACCTTATCAGCTAGCACAACTTATCGGGCTGCTTAATTAGCAGAAGATTCTGATCCAAGTTTTGTATATAATATCAGTGTATTACTGACCTACTAAAAATATTCGCGTCTTATTATTCAATGATTAGAATGCGTATTGATAGTATAAAATGGGTTCATTATCGGCCATCGAAAAACTGATTTTATTTTGACTGTCTTTGTCATTTGGCCAAATAAGGGAGCTAGCTAATACCCCCAATGTGCATCCTATCCCATCGAACGCCAAATCTTTTTTACTAAAATTTCTACTATCTGCTTCATCATAGATTTCTTTGGCTAAACCAACAGACACACAGGTTGCCATCGAATATTTCCAATTTTGAAAGTAGTATTGACTTGCCCCCCCGATCAGCGTCGATGCCCCGAGATGAAGAGCGTTATCTGTAGACTCATCATTGGCAGATCCCTGCGCAGATGAAAACAATAATATATTGATGAGGGTTATATTTAACAATATCGACTTGTTTTTCACTATAGACTCCTTGAAATAGATGATTTCGTATCGCTAGCGTACTGCGCACTATTGACTGGAAAAACCTATTTAACCTTTCTGTAAGTTTGAATTGTTACTGAAATTCATCCTGAGATCATTCGAAAATATGTTTAAAGTCAGTGGTGTTATTAGAGATTAGTTCAAAAATTTAAAAAGAAGAAAGATTGAACAATAAAAATGCTCTGTTTGTCTGGGGATCATAGGACAAGAGAAATGAGTAAAATAACGGCACAATAAGATTGCTATCTTATTGTTTTGGAAAAGGACCTGAGGAGATTAGGGATAATCTAAGCTCCTTTACGTATTAAATAACGATAGGGTACATGCCGGGTGTCGGCTTCAACTAAAGTATGATCCATAAATCGGCAAAAACTGGGGATGTCTCGGGTAGTGGCCGGATCATCGGCAATAACGCTTAATAATTCTCCTTCCTGCATCTTTCTAACAGTCTTGCGGATCATCATTACAGGCTCTGGGCAGCGTAAGCCTAGGGTATTTAACGCCTGTATTTTCTCTTCGCTCATTGTAACTCTCTTATCCAATTTTTTGTTAAGTGCAAAACGCGCTCAATAGTGCATGAGATATTGTTATCTTTGATGGCAGGGCGAGTCAAGTTATAAAACATCAGCGTATTTATTCTTATCTTATTACCTATACTTACCTTACCAGATAAGTATAGGTAATAAGATGCCAGCTAAAGGCCGGCACCTTATTTGTTGGTTAACCTGTATTGCGAAGTCCTGCAGCAATACCGGCAATAGTGACCATCAGTGCCTGGTCGATCACCGGGCAAATTTCATCTCCATTTTCGCGTGAACGGGAAAGGAGTTCTGCTTGTAACATGTTGAGCGGATCAACATAAGGGTTACGCAGTGAAATAGACTCCTTAATCCAAGGCTGTTCCTGCATCAATTTATGATCCGGAATAGTTTCTAAAACGGTTTCTCGCGTGAGTTTGAGGTTATCACGTAAACGTTGTCCGAGTGGCCATAACTCTTTCGGCACAAGGCGTTCTTCATAGAATTTAGTTAATTCCTCATCCGCTTTTAAAAATACCATTTCAAACATTTCTAACCGGGTATGGAAAAACGGCCAGTTTTGATACATTTCCTGGAGCAGCGGTTTTTTCCCTTCATCTAATAATGTTTTCAGTGAGGTACCAGCCCCGAGCCATGCAGGCAGCATTAGGCGATTTTGACTCCAGGCAAAAATCCAGGGAATAGCGCGCAAGCTTTCTATGCCGCCGTTTGGTTTACGCTTGGCGGGGCGACTGCCTAAGGCTAATTTTCCAAGCTCAACTTCCGGGGTTACGCTGCGGAAGTAGGGCACAAAATCCGGCTCTTCTCGTACAAAGTGACGGTATTCCTGGCAGGATTGATCTGAAAACTGCTCCATTATGTCGCGCCATTCCTGTTTTGGCGCAGGTGGCGGCAGTAAGTTAGCTTCTAACACTGCGGCGGTATAGAGGTTTAAACTTTGTACCGCGACTTTAGGTAAACCAAATTTAAAGCGGATCATCTCACCCTGTTCAGTGACCCGTAAACCACCTTTTAAAGAGCCAGGAGGTTGAGATAATAATGCCTGATGAGCTGGCGCACCGCCACGACCTATTGTGCCGCCACGTCCATGGAATAAAACCAGATTGATATCATTTTCCGCACTGATTTTAACTAATGCTTCCTGTGATGTGTATTGTGCCCAGTTGGCAGCTATTACACCCGCATCTTTGGCTGAATCGGAATAACCGATCATGACATGCTGAATGCCATTGATGTAACCGCGATACCAATCGACAGCAAACAAGCGTTTCATAACGTCAGCTGAGTTATTCAAATCGTCCAGTGTTTCGAACAAAGGCGCAACGGGAATGCGGAACGGACAGCCCACTTCTTTTAATATTAACTGTACAGCTAAGACATCTGATGCCTGGCGCGCCATAGAGATGATGTAGATACCTAAGGCTTCCGGATCTGTTTGCGCAACAACTTTACAGGTGTCTAATACTTCCTGTACTTCGGCAGAAGGATTCCATTTGCTTGGGAAGAGCGGCCGTTTACTGTTGAGTTCCTGCAGTAAAAAGGCCTGCTTATCTTCTTCATTCCAGGCATTGTAATCACCAATGCCCAAGTAGCGGGTTAATTCCGATAAGGTATCGCCGTGGCGTTCAGCATCTTGACGGATATCCAGTTTTAACAGGTTGATACCGAAACAGTTGACGCGGCGTAAAATGTCTAAAATCAAACCATTGGCAATGGAATCCATCCCCATGTTTTTAAGGGAGTAATAACATAACAGCAGCGGTTCTTTTAACTGTTTAGTGGAGGTGATGATATCTTTTGCATCACTCTGCTGATCCTGCAACGTGGCACTTAAGGAGGTTAAGGTTTCTTTTAATTCCGAGCGTAATGTGCGTAAAATCGCACGGTAAGGTTCATCCGCATCCTCACCAACCACTGCGCGAAGAGCTTGATCACAGTTATCCATGGATAACTCATCGGTGAGTTGCTGAATATCTTTAAGATATAAACTGACCGCGACCCAGCGGCTGGATAATAATACTTCCTGGGTTACCTTGGCGGTTACAAAGGGGTTGCCGTCTCTGTCGCCGCCCATCCATGAGGTAAAAGTGATGGGAGACGCTTCAAGTTGTAATGATAAACCCAAACCGCTTTGTAATTCACTTTCCAAATCGCGAATAAATTGCGGAACAGCCTGCCATAAACTGTTTTCAATGGTCGCAAATCCCCATTTAGCTTCATCTACCGGTGTCGGACGCTTTTGGCGAATATCATTGGTATGCCAGGCTTGGGTGATTAACTGTTCTAAACGATCTAACAAAAGATCGCGTTCTTTATCGGAAATTTCGCTAAGTTCTAAATAACTTAGGCAGTCATTAATGGCGATATGCTTATGGATAAGTGTGCGCCGCGTTATTTCGGTCGGATGCGCGGTCAGTACCATCTCCATTTTTAATTCATTAACGCTCTGCTGCATTTCCTCCTGTGATAAATTGGCATTTTTTAATTTGCTCATTAATTTTTTGATAGGATCCGGCGCACAGACCCCACTATCGCAGTGACGGGAAATCCCATGAAACTGCTCGGCGATATTGGCTAAGTTTAAAAAGTGGGTAAAAGCGCGCGCAACAGGGACTAATTCATCATCAGAAAGATTGGTCAGCATGTCGACAAGCGCGACACCATCTTCTTGATTGCCTGCACGGGAGGATTTGGATAATTGACGGATAGTTTCTATTTTATCCAGGAACTCTTCACCGAGATGACCAGCAATGCTTTTACCAAGCAGCTGCCCTAATAAACCAACGTTACTGCGTAAATTTGAATATTCTTCTGTCATATGCCCTCTGAACTAGTAATAAAACTACATAAAATCACATAAAAAAATAAAGTAATGCGAATAAACTAGCAGATTAAGGTCAGCAGTCAACGCCCCATCACAAAAAAAGGCCTTTATTTAATCTAAAAACGCCATTAAGTAATTAAATTACACAATAATGGGTAATTAATTTTTCAATTACTTCTTTGGTTGGTTTGACAAAGGAAAGGTCTAAATACTCATTGGGCTGGTGGGCTTGAGTTATGTGCCCCGGTCCTAAAATGATGGTATCGCAGCCGAGCTGTTGAATAAAAGGCGCTTCGGTACAGTAATTAGCGCTTTGCGCCGGGTTGCCCGTGAAAATCTCCGCGTTATTAATCAAGTCTGAATGCGCTGGGCATTGATATGAAGGAATGGGCTCATGTAAATGGTAGATCTCAACACTCTTCGGATAGCGCTTTTCAATTTCCGATAAGGCCTGTTTGACGGTAATAAATAGCTCACTAGTGGTAATGCCGGGAATAGGGCGCATATCAATGTGCAATTCACAGCAGCCACAAATTCGGTTGGGGCTATCACCCCCACTTATGGACCCAAAATTAAGGGTGGGGTAGGGCACATCAAAATGCGGGTTGTGGTATTTTTCTTTAAACTGCTGCTGTACTTTCTTTAATTCACCAATCACCAAATGCATTATTTCAATGGCATTTAAGCCTTTATCCGGATCTGAGCTGTGCCCACTGCGTCCGGTAATGCGGATTCCCTCTGACATATGCCCTTTATGCATAATCACCGGCACCATTCCCGTCGGCTCGCCAATCACCGCATAATCCGGGCGGAAGGTTTTTTGCTCGGCGATCTCCTGCGCACCGGCCATAGTGGTTTCTTCATCTGCGGTTGCTAAAATGCGCAAAGGTTTATTCAGTTTGTTGAGATCGACCTCTTTTAACACTTCAATAACGAAGGCAAAAAATCCTTTCATATCGATGCTGCCCAGACCATATAAACGATTGTCTTTTTCGGTCAGCTTAAAGGGATCGGTTGTCCACTTGCCTGGATCGTAGGGTACGGTATCGGTATGACCGGCGAGCAATAACCCCCCATCACCCTCACCGAGTGTGGCGATTAAATTGTATTTGCCGGGCGCGCTGCGGACGGCTTGTATCTCATTTTTAAAGCCCAACTCTTCCAACCAGCTGGCAAGCTGATTAATGACCTTTAAGTTGCTTTGATCCCAGGATGGATCCGTTGAACTAATGGACGGTATCGCAATAAGATCTTTGTAGAGGTTTAAAAAACTAGGTAAAGCCATAAGAGCACCTTTTAAAAAATAAAGAAAAGAGAGAGTAAATCAACAGAAAATATATTACACCCAAAAGATAACCATTGGCTATGGCCTAAATTTATGTGTTTTTGAAAGTGTAAAAATACAGAGCTTACTGACCTCGCTTCCGATTGTTATATTTTTTACTAATAAAAAGAGACATCTCATTAAAATCAATGTGACAGCTGATAAATTATGAGGTTGTGAAAAGTACAGGCATTGATTGAAAGGCAGTCCTGCCCGCATTTGGATCCTGGATTAGTGTTACAATTTATCACCTGTTTAGCGAAGGTGTTGCAGATTCAAACGCAAAATATTGATCTGCCAAGTACACCATAACAATCTTCCATAGGCCGTTTCTAGCGCATTAAAAGGCTATTTTTCTGGCTGCAAGGTTAAAAGACGATATTGCTCATATAAATATTCATTATTATTGCATAAATAATCAAATGTAATTAAGATGCGTCTTTCTATCGGGAATATTTATATTTATAATATTCCCCTCTTTTAAACACCGAAAATGAAACAGGAATTTTTTATGTTAAAGGCCATTGTA
>DATBNI010000349.1:0-2871 GCA_036554425.1 Psychromonas sp. | reverse complement strand
TGCCAATCACATAGGCTTTATTCCCTGTTTGGTGTTTCAGAAAGTCTGCTGTAGCCATGGCTGAGGTATAAAAGCAGGTTTCTGGTACATTAATACCTGCAGCGCCGAGTCGATTTTGTAAGTCTTTACCAGTTTGAACGGGATAATTAGTGAGGATAACCAGCGGATTGCCTTGTTCAAGTACGCGGTGAATAAACTTGTCGCTTCCTGGGATTAGCTTGTTGTCATGCAGTAGCACACCATCAATATCGCAAATAATATTTTTCATTCAGTCATTTCTTCCTTCAAATACAACCTGCTTACATCTAATGCTAATTCAATTCAGAAAACAACGATTAAATATAAAAAATGCCTGTTGGGTGATTGATTTACTCTTTGTGAGTGAGGGGATATTGGTTGCTTATTACTGTTTGGGGAGTAGGGGATATTGAATATAGCGTTTGTTGTCGTCGATATGGCCAGCGGCCACTAACGTCGTGGCGCGTCACACACACCAAAACAACAGGAAACCAACGGCTGTCGCCTGTTTATTTTTTATAAATGAATAGGCCCAGCCCGCAACAATTTCTTTAATGACTTAAACAACAGATACGAAAAAGTCGCCATGGGGATTTATCCTGCTTTTTAGTTCATTTGTTGACTGATGAAGCTTTCTTTAATAACAAACCCTGATACACGCATGTGCCACAGTACAAACGGTCATGATAGTGCAGTAGCAGAATGTTTTTTTCATTGTTGAAGAAAGATAGAGTTAGGCGGAAAAGTGATAAAAGTAGGGACGAGTCACACTCCGAGATATTCGCTACGACTACCCCCCCTAGAACAGTAGTTAATCCATTGAATTCAAGCTATTATTTTTATACTAATTAGGTGAGTTAATTTACAATAGTGATGTTTAAACAACATTAATGATGGCTATAATGACAAATGATAAACCGTGGCTAACACAATATCCTGAGGATGTGCCCACAAAAATAGATTCAAGTATGTATAACAATATCAATGATTTGTTTAAAGAGTCTTTTAATGCGCATGCTAAAAAAGCAGCATATATTAATATGGGACATAGCTTATCCTATCAAGATCTCGAAAGTAAAAGTAACGCTTTTGCTGCTTATCTGCAATCTGAACTAAAAATGAAAAAAGGCGAACGAATCGCCTTGATGATGCCTAATTTATTGCAATATCCGATCACTATTTTAGGTGCATTAAAAGCAGGACTCATTATTGTCAATGTTAATCCACTTTATACCCCTCGAGAATTAAAACACCAATTACGAGACTCAGGGGCCAGTGCTATTGTTGCCGTAACAAATTTTGGTAATAACCTTCAGCAAATACTGCATGAGACTAACATTAAGCATGTTATGTTAACCAAAATCGGAGATGAGTTAGCGATGCATAAGCGCACATTGGTTAACTTTCTTATCAAACATGTCAAAAAAATAGTGCCTAAATATCATATTCCCGACGCTATTTCATTGCGTAGAGCATTAACCGAAGGCAAGAAACTTCCCTTTATTGATCCCCAAATAACAGTAGATGATTTAGCATATCTCCAATATACAGGTGGAACGACGGGGCCTGCGAAAGGGGCAATGCTGACTCATAGTAATATTATTTCTAATGTTCTACAGGTTCATGCGCATTTTAGCCCAAGAACCTTATATGATAAGGAATATGCCGTAACCCCACTTCCGCTTTATCATATTTTTGCCAACTCAGTGAGTATGATGTTTATGCTCTTTCTCGGTGCAACAAATTTACTCATTACCAATCCAAGAGATATAGATGGTTTCTTAGCAGATTTAAGTAAATATCCATTCACAATGGTTTTTGGTTTAAATACTCTTTTTAATGGCCTAAACAATCATGCTGGTTTTCAAAAATTAGATTTTAGTCACGCTCGTTTTACTATTGCAGGTGGAATGCCGACGCAGAAACATATTGCTGATCGTTGGCAACAACTTACTGGAATGCCTGTCATAGAAGGTTATGGCTTAACTGAATGTTCCCCAGTAGTCGCTGCTGGTACTCATCAACAACAATCATTTATTTCTTCAATTGGTGTCCCTTTACCCAGCACTGAACTCCGTATCGTTAATGATGAAAATGAACCTTTAGGTCCTAACCAAATTGGTGAAATTCAAATTAGAGGGCCCCAAGTGATGAAAGGCTATTGGCAACAAGAAGCCGAAACCAATACTGTAATGCATGCAGGAGGGTGGTTAAGCTCTGGCGATATAGGAAGAATGGATGACGATGGAATTTTTTATATTGAAGACCGTAAAAAAGATATGATTCTAGTGTCGGGATTTAATGTTTTTCCAACTGAAATTGAAGAAGTTGCAACCCTTCATCCTCACATCATCGAAGCTGCGGCCATTGGCATTCCCGATGACGCCACAGGAGAAAAAGTTAAATTATTTATTGTACGCAAAGGTAATGTGACCGTTGATGAAATAAAAAAACATTGTAGAAAATATCTTACCGGTTATAAAAACCCAAGGATAATCGAATTTAGAGATGAATTGCCAAAATCAAATGTTGGCAAGATCTTACGTCGAGAATTGCGAGATTCATAGGCGCTATTACTGACGTCCTAAGGATAACCAATATATTTGGATAGATATGAGGCGCAGCTGAACAAATTCGACGAAACCTCATTCACATGCTGACTGAGGTTTCCGTCAACGGCCATTTCAGCAATTTGGTGCAACTCATCTTAGTTGTTCCCTCTAGAGCAAACATGGTTACCCCAGTCGCAGGCTAAATAACAAGCAATTAACTACGTTTTCATTACCTTTTCAACATGGTAATTAAAGATGGCTAGACCAAGACAAATTATCGTTAGCTTAAAACATACACATA
>DATBNI010000342.1:0-1785 GCA_036554425.1 Psychromonas sp. | reverse complement strand
CTGTTGGTATTCGGATTCATCACACCTTTGGCAACATAATTTGCTTCATAAATAGCATTTTTATCATCCGTGCCATCGTTATATTCGACACCATTGTACTGATAAGCAGGCTGATTCTGGTATTCAAAGAACGTCACTTGTGCCGCTTTTTGCTTATTGCCGATGCCTACACCAAACTCAGAGGTTCTGTAGCCTCTATCATCGCTAAAACGGTTTTCAGCTGCATCAATCCACTTATCGAGCGATGTATATCCCGTCTTGTTTTTGTCGTTAAAGGCTAAAAACGAGCGTTCGCTCTCGACTACTGGAATATAGCAAACAGAGCCTATCGGAAACTCTGCATTAGCCGGAATCTTAGGATAATTATTTAAGTCGGTGAGAATACCGCGACTGTTATTTATGTTTGTACCAGCGCTATAACTGTTTGCCTGCAAGCCTGATAAGTTAAGCGTCTTATAATTGGTTTCGTAGTCTAGCTTGTTATTACTGTTTTTTTCATAAATAGGACGTTTGACTGTGCGGCCATCAACCTCAATGTTTTTGTTTTCCAGTCGCCCTTCAAAATTGTCTGATAATACCGTTCTGTCCAAAGTATTCAAACCTTGATTACTATAATTATTAACGATATTTTTTATCTTGATTTCACGCTCACCAGTACGGTAGGTCTCATCAATGCGTGCAATGGCGCTATCTTTCGCTTGCTTATCATAGCTATTGTCAAAGCTGGTCAGCGTAATCTTATTACTACCCGAACCATAAATACCATCATCCTCCCCACCGCAGCCAGCAAGGGTAAATGTTAGCAAAGAAAGTGCAATAGGTAACACCATTGATTTATTCATCGAATAAGACCTTTATTGGTTAGATTTTTTATCATCTATTTTGATAACTTTATTTTTTACAGCTATATTCCTATATTACATTAATACTTCTGTTACTTATAGCGATTAAGCTTTTCTTGCGATAGTTAAATGCAGCTAAAGATTCTATTAACAGTTCACTTACAAATCCACAGTATATACTTACGACTGACCTATATTGCTCATGCACTGGTTTGTTATGCTGAATCCCCTATCAAAATTTATTGCTAAAACATAAAAACTCACAACAAAGGATATGTTATGAAAACACTATATTCCACCAAAGCAACAGTTACTGGCGGCCGTACAGGTAATGCCAGTCTGCAAGACAGTGATTTGACGATTAATATGGTCGCACCCGGCTCTGATAAAGACGGTAATAATCCAGAGCAGTTATTTGCGATGGGCTATGCAGCTTGCTTTGATGGGGCACTTGCTGCGGTCAAAGGGGCAGAAAAAGCAAAGTTTGACTCTACCACTGAAGTATCCGTAGATTTAATGAAAGGTGAAGGCTTAGATTTTCAATTAGCCGTGAAAATTCATGTCACTGCTGAAAACACAGAGCTATCAGCGGATGAGTTCCAAAAGTTGGTCGAAAAAGCCAATAAAGTTTGCCCATATTCTAAAGCGACTCACGGTAATATCGATAGTGAAGTGACTTCAGAAGTAAAATAGGTTTTTAACCATAACAATATTGGTTTTATTTATAAGAGAACTCAGTTAATACTGGGTTCTTTTTTTTAGTTTGATTTGGCTGCTTTTATCGCTATTCTCAAAATGAGCATACCTCCTAGAATCTCTCTTAACTTTTAAGCAGTTCGGCACGCGCTGATTTTATCGTTATAATGGAAGCATCGTTTTATCTGATATTGACTCTATCTGATACCTAATAATAAGTGACCTTTATGACTGACCATATGACCGA
>DATBNI010000314.1:0-1578 GCA_036554425.1 Psychromonas sp. | reverse complement strand
GTTAATAGTTATGAAAAGGTTAATGCATTTACTGCGCCAGCCGTTTGGAATGTTTTAGTGGTGAACAAAAACCTTGATACCGAGCTTGCCTATAAAATGACTAAAATTGCTTTTGATCATATGAAAGAAATCAATCAAGTGATCAATGTAACTAAATTTACAACCCTTGAAAATATGAACAGATTAAAAGGAGTAGAGTTACATCCCGGTGCATTAAAATATTTAAACGAAAATATGTAAACACTGTTCCGTGGAGAATATCATGAACACAACGACTAATATGTGCAAATTGATATCGGATAAAGTATTATTAATAGCCGCATTTGCGGCTATTTCATTATCTGTATTTCAAATTTGGCAGGGCATTAGCGCAGATTTATCCGCCCCCGTATTCAGGCCCATACATTTAAGCTGGGTCCTGATTTTAGTGTTTTTTACCTTACCGCTTATAAAATCCCAGCAATCTTCATTTCAATACCTGTTTGGCCGCAGTCTTGATCTTCTTTGTATTATTGCGATCACCTGGGCTTCATATCATATTGTTTCATTCGATTATGACGATATCAGTTTCTTACTGGATGGTTTGACTACACTTGACCAATTATCAGGTCTGATTATTTTAGTATTGTTGCTTGAAGCAACACGTCGGACCGTGGGTCTTATCATGGTGCTTATTGCCATGACATTTTTACTCTATGCAATATTCGGCGACATGTTACCTGCTAATGTCGCCAGTAAAGGATTTTCGATTGAGGAAATAATCAGATTCCATATTTATTCAACCAACGGTATATATGGTGCGCCTTTAGCCATTGCGGCTGGCGTAGTGTTTATATTTGTATTATTTGGCGCATTTTTACAAGTAAGCGGTGCGGGTAAATTCTTTATCGATGCATCATTTTCGATTGCGGGAAAATATCGGGGAGGCCCCGCCAAAGCCAGCGTTATTGCCTCCGCGGCACTGGGATCTATTTCAGGCTCAGCAATAGCTAATACGGTCACGACAGGCGCGTTAACCATTCCAATGATGAAAAAGTTGGGTTATAAACCGGAACAAGCGGCCGGCATTGAAGCCGCAGCATCAACAGGCGGACAAATAATGCCACCTGTGATGGGGGCAGGTGCATTTGTTATGGCACAATTTACCGGTATTCCATACAGTGAAATATTATTAGTCTCTATTGCCCCTGCTATCTTGTATTTTGCCTGCACCCTGCTCTATGTGCATTTAATGGCGTGCAAGTTAGGCCTAAAAGGAATGGAAATAACTGAAAAAATATCCGTGGTGTTGAAAAACGGCTGGCATTTTTTGCTGCCGTTACTGTTAATTACCAGTCTTCTTTTAATGAGTTATTCGCCTATTTTGGTGGGTATTGCAGGTTGTGTTGCGATTTTAGTCGCCGCTATGTGCCGAAAACACAGTCGCATCAGTATTCCTGTCTTCATCCAAGGCCTTAAAGAAGGCGCATTACTTGCGCTGCCTATTTCTGTTGCTTGCGGCACTGCGGGTATTGTCGTGGGTGTTGTAGGTCAAACCGGCATAGGTCTGCAATTCACACAGTTTTTAATGGCCCTTTC
>DATBNI010000309.1:0-4340 GCA_036554425.1 Psychromonas sp. | reverse complement strand
ATAGGCAAATTTAGAGTTGCTAATTTGTCTATTAATAATCCAAAAACTCCCCCTGAAGCGCAGCCGGACTGCGGTGATGCAAATCAATTAAAACCTCTGACTGCAGAACAATGCTCACCTGATTTCAGAACCCAATTGTCTAAGCAAAATAATAATGAAAACAATTGGTTGTCCCTGTATCCCGTAGTTTCTCAAATCATTACGCATTTTGAAAAGTTACCACAACCTTTACTGGTATTTAACTCAGTATATTGGCAAGCGGCCACCAGTGTGATCTTTGAGTGTACTGCGCCCGATTATGCGCTCATGGCGCTGCTTAATTACAATCAGGAAACCTTATTCGGACGACTCACTCTGCAGAAAGAAAAAACTATTCACTTTGAGCAGGGTGAGATTTTTAATTACAATCATGGCTGTTTGGTTTTACATATCAGTCCGCTTTTAGTTAATCCGACCTTGTGGTTTTTAATTAAAGCATTTTTAATCACACGCACCCTGCCAGCCACATCAGCTGTAAACGGTGACAAATTTAAGGGAAAATACCCCAAACAACCTTTAGATCAGGTTGACACTAAAATAATACTGGTCGCAAGTCGTTACCAACTTGATGAGTTATCCCAAATTGATCCGGAATATAATCAAGTCGGTTCATTATTTACTGAATTGTCGGCGCAAATAGATGCAACGGATGAAAATATAAAGAGTCTGCAAAATTTCTGTGTGCAGTTGATAACAAAAAATGACTTAACCCCGCTATCTGCAGATGCACTGTCATTATTGTTCCATCACCTTTCAAGTCTGTGCGAACACCAGAAAAGACTGCTTTTTTCTCCTGAAGTCATTGAAAAAATGCTTCGCTACGCGCAGTTGTTCAGCCCTAATGCAGAAAGGCTTGAAGCCGATGAGTTACAAAAAGCCATTGAATTACAATCTCAGGCGCAATCACTGGCACAAAATTTCAGTGATCAGGCGTTGCTCGAAAAACAGTTAAAAATACAGTTACAGGGCACAGAAACAGGGCAAATAAACGGTTTGTCTGTGGTTGAATTAATGGGTTACCCGACTGAATTTGGAGAAATATTTAGAGTCTCCGCAAGTGATATGATCGGTGATGGCGAAGTAGTTGATGTTGAAAGAAAAGTCGAGATGGCGGGTAATATACACGCTAAAAGTACTTTAATAGTACAAGGTTATTTAAATCACCTTTTCACTCATGTCCATAATTTCCCGCTTTCCTGTAATGTGGTTTTTGAACAATCCTATCAGGAAAGTGATGGCGATAGCGCCGCATTGGCGATTTTATTAGCAGTCACCTCATGTTATGCGCAGACTCCCGTACGCCAAAACTTATTTGTTACCGGCGCATTAGACCAGCATGGAAACGTCTTAGCGATAGGCGGGATTAATCAAAAAATACAGTCGGTGACACGTTTGTTTTCGATCGGTTTATTAAATGATCCTATTACCATATTAATACCCGCAGCTAATCAGATTAACTTAACCTTGGATGCACAAAGCATGCAATTGGTGAGGGACAAGAAAATCAATATATTCGGTATTAATCACTGCCAGGAAGCTTTTCCCTTTGCATTAAACGCCTCATTTTCCAGCATTGTTTCATTAATAAATAAACGTGTTGAATTGTTACAAAAAGAGGTACATGAAGAGGCAGAACATAGTTTATTAAGCCGTTTCATCTCAAAATTTCGTTAATTAATTTTGCGGACGCTTTATGATTTATAACAACTATTTATGAATAAAGTTGATTGTTATTTATCTGTCATATAAAGTGTGCTCAAAATTTTCCAGGGTATTTCTGTTTTTTTGATGAAATACCTCACCACTGTAATGATGACAGATAAGTGAATTATGACTAAAATCGTATCCCAAAAAGAGTTGGGTAAAAACTCTTATACAAAAGAAGAATTAATAAAATGTGGTCAGGGTGAGTTATTTGGTGAAGGCAATTGCCAACTACCTGTAGATAAAATGCTGATGCTGGATCGGATCATCTCCATTACCGAGAACGGCGGTAAATTTGGTAAAGGCGAATTGATTGCGGAATTAGATATAGACGAAGCATTATGGTTCTTTAAATGTCATTTCCCCAATGATCCAGTTATGCCCGGTTGTTTAGGTCTTGATGCCATGTGGCAATTAGTCGGCTTTTTCCTCGGTTGGAGTGGCGGCCCGGGTAAAGGTCGTGCGCTGGGTGTAGGTAATGTTAAATTTACCGGGCAAATTTTACCAACGTCCAAAAAAGTGACCTACCGTATCACCATCAAACGTTTGATTATGCGCAAACTTGTTATGGGTATTGCTGACGGTGTTGTTGAAGTGGACGGAAAAGCCATTTATTCGGCAGAAGATCTGAAAGTGGGTTTATTTGTTGATACATCCAGTTTCTAATCTCACTAAAGTCTACTAAAGTCTAATAAAGCACTGTATATGCCAATATCAGTGCTTTATTTTTATCTTCCTCTCTAAAATTCATAGGCTGCAAATGAAATCAATATATTATCTGCTTAAGGGCATTGCCAAAACCTTCAATATAATGCGCTTATTTATTATCAATGTGCTTTTTTTTGCAATCCTGGCTGCCATTATTTTTGTTGTTAACATCGACCGACCGCCTTTATTAGTCGCAGCTAACTCCACCCTGCATTTAAATTTCACGGGTAATATAGTGGAGCAGGCAGCCCCCGTCGATTTTGCAAGTGAAATATCCAAACAAATGATTTCAGCCGAAGAAAATCAAAGCAATGAATATCAAATTGATCAGATTTTAAATACCATTCGCCACGCACAACATGATCCCAGAATTAGCAATATTTTATTAGATCTTGACGGACTAAGCGGTGCAGCGCTTAATCATATTGCGGATATCGGCGAGGCATTAAATGACTTCAAATCAACAGGTAAACCGGTTACTGCCGTGGCAGACAATTACACTCAAACACAGTACCTTTTAGCAAGTTACGCTGATAATATTTATCTTAACCCGCAGGGTATGGTTTTACTGCCGGGTTACTCTGTGTATCGCCTTTATTTTAAAGAGGCATTAGATAAATTACTCATTACACCGCATATATTTAAGGTAGGTACATACAAATCTTTTGTTGAACCTTTTACAGAAAATAAAATGTCCGATGCCAGCAAACTAGCCAATAAACACTGGTTAAATCAACTCTGGAAAAATTATATTGATACCGTCCTGTTTCAGCGTAAAGATAACAGTCAGATATCGGTACAATCGATCTCTCCCTCTTTAAAACAATTAAAATCTGCACTGATCAAGGCTTCCGGCAATACCGCAGTCTATGCTTCACAAGTAGGCTTAGTCGATTCACTTAAAAATCGCCATGATCTCCTATCTGAATTAAGAAATCAGGCACAAACATCGGGTCATGACTTTACATTACTCAGTTATGCCGATTATTTATCTACACTGGCCGAGATGTATGAAGTCACTGGTGCAAAAGATCAAATTGCAGTGGTTCATGCCAGCGGTGAAATTTTATCCGGGACACAAGCTTCCAACGTGATTGGGGGCGACAGTTTTAGTAAATTATTAGAAACTGCAATTAATGATGATAAAATTAAAGCCGTTGTTATTCGTATTGACAGCCCGGGAGGCAGCGCCTTTGCCTCGGAAAAAATTCGTCAGCAAATTTTAGCATTAAAAAAAGCCGGTAAAAAAGTCGTTGTTTCAATGGCCAGTGTTGCCGCATCCGGCGGTTACTGGATTGCAGCGGCTGCTGATCATATTGTCGCCACCCCGACTACATTAACAGGCTCAATAGGCATATTTGGCATGTATGCCAGTGCCGATAAAGCATTAAATAATTTTGGTATATTCAATGATGGTATCGGCACGACTGAACTTTCTAGTTTTAACCCGACACGCGCACTCAACCCTGATCTTGCTGAGATTATCCAATTAGGGATAGAAAACGGATACCAACAGTTTTTAGAGGTTGTTGCACAGGGACGCAGCATGACAGTGGCGGAGGTCGATAAAATAGCACAGGGTCGAGTGTGGACAGGTGTAGATGCAAAATCACTGGGTTTGATAGATGAATTAGGTAATTTAGAGGATGCTATCAAGAAAGCCGGCGAATTGGCCAAACTGCAGGATTACGAGGTGAAGAGTATTTACCCCGTACTGTCAACCAAACAGCAGCTCATTAATGAATTGTTGTCAAGTGCGGTTAAAATTATGCCCCGGGGTGTGCAGATCAACTCGGTTTTATATAAAGCCCTGAGTGCGATAGAATCTCAAACAGCAATCTTGACGCGCTTTAATGATCCACAGGGACGTTACGCATACTGTCCTATGA
>DATBNI010000255.1:0-24332 GCA_036554425.1 Psychromonas sp. | reverse complement strand
CGGTAGTGAACTCTGAAACCAAAGTTCATGGAATCAAAGCACTTCGCGTTGTCGATTCATCGATTTTCCCAACCATTCCTAACGGCAACCTGAATTCACCCACCATTATGCTGGCAGAGCGTGCAGCCGATATTATTTTAGGTAAAACACTGCTTGCGCCAAGCGATGCTGAGGTGACAGTAGCCTCTGACTGGCAGAGCAGTCAACGACTACTGGCCCCTAAGCGGCAGGTTACTCGTTCACAGCAGAATTAAATTAACCGTAATAGCATTGATTCAAGCTAGCTTTATTACAAGTTCAGGGTCCATGGCCAACCTAAGCAAATATGCAAATGGCCTATTTAGCGGCGTTCAATTTTTCAGGGTTTAACTATCGTTAGCACGATACTTAAGGCTTGATAGGTAAATTACCTTTAAAAATTGCACCGTGTTATTAAAACATAAACAAGGAGTTAACTATGTTTGTTAACAAGTTCCACCCGGAGGTCAAATAATGACTATTTGGTTATCAATAGGCATCTTATTTGTCTTTGCCGCAATTGCCTTTATTATTTACCGTTGGGGTAACATGAAGTGTATCGGTGTCACCCCAGTACGTAAGTTTACCTTTATCGCCATTCTATTTACCTCTGGTTTAGATGTCGGATTAATCATGTTTCCGCTAACTGAATTTGCAGGCTATGCTGATTTGGTGAGCAGCCCTGAATATGGTTTTAGTAATCCATTGTCCATTGAGTTTGGATTTTGGGCTTTCTTGATTTGGGCATTCTACTTTTTAACCTGTTTCTACTTCTGTGTTATTGAACCAAGAGTGAAATTTTTCGAAATTCCGTTAATTAAATTTATTAATAACGTCGTCATCATTGGCACCTGTGCCTTTACTGCCTACCTGTTACTGATCAACCTGCCCTGGTATTTACCTGATTTCGGTGACGGTGAAAGTATTGTCGGCAGTTTTTACTTAATTGTATTTCTGGTTATTGCGGCGGCCGTGTATTCGAGTACCAATATTCGTTACGTAAGAATTTTAAGCCTGGTCAGTACCTGGTTATTTATAGGCTTAATCGCATTAATGTGGGCAGGTGCCTTTTTATCCGACAGCTCAAGTGTTGGTGAGTTTTTTACCACCTTCTCTTTATTAGGTGACTACTTCGCCAATCTGCACAATTTTGTATTGCCTATTAATGATTACCATGAGTTTTACTTATTCTGGTGGTTTGCCTGGAGCATCATGATTGGTCAATTTACCGCACGTTTTGTTAGCGGAATGAGAACCTATCAGGTATTGCTTGCAATGATGGTATTCCCGTCTATTCCAATCGCTATCTGGTTCACCGTGCTTTATTACTACAGCGCTAACGCCATCTCGACCGTCGGCTTATATAACATGGCAATGGTGATCGTTGGTGTGACCTTTGTGATCAATTCACTTGATTCTTTGGTTCGACTCTATACAGACAACTTAAATCTGACCGTACAACGTTTTGGTAAAGCACGTTATATGATCGGTAACATAGTGCTGATAAGCGGATTAACACTTTTGTTTAAATTAGACTTTTTACAAATCCAGTGGGTTGGCGCATTGGCAATAGCATTAATTTTAGGCTGCTTCGGTTATATCCTAAAGAATCACTATCGCACAGTCACTGATATTGAGCGTTCTCCAAAAGAGAACACCATAGACTTCACTAAGATTGAGACTGCAAATTAAGTATAAAATAACAAAATAAAAGTGCTTATGGGGTAACAACCCTTTAGTTTTTAAGCACATTTTGCAAAAAAGCAGAATAGCGCCTCGCGTTATTCTGCTTTTTTTATTTTACCCATGAGTCTTATCAATATTTCTGTTATGGTACGCAGAAAATAATGAGGGAATTATGGAAAAATACGAACAACTGGTCATTTCATTACGCCGAGTGATCAGAGCTATCAGCATACATTCTCGGAAGCTCAATAAAGAATCCGGATTAACCGTGCCGCAGTTAATGGTAATGCGCAAAATAGCGCAACTTGACGCCCCGCTTGCAAAGCAGATTGCGCAAGAAATCACCGTAAGCGCAGCAACTGTCACCACCATTCTTGATCGACTTGAAAGCCGCAATTTAGTCATTAGGACACGCAGTAAAACCGATAAACGTAAAGTGCATTTATCGCTAAGTGAAGTGGGCCAGAGGTTATTAAAGGACTTGCCGAAACCACTGCAGGAGCATTTTATTAAGCGCTATCAAAATCTTGAAGAGTGGGAACAAAGTCAATTACTCTCGGCTGTAGAACGTATTGCATCCATGATGGATGCAGCCGAACTCGATGCCGCACCCCTATTGTTGGTAGGCAAAATTCAAGCCGATGAGTCTTTGTAACTGCCTGTTCACCGTCTTCATGCAGTGCACTTTAAAGATGAGCTTGGCTCTGTTTAAACTTTATCCATGCCGATAACAGGTTATCGGTGTTTGTCTGTCAAATATAAGAAAAGACCCAATGCTGATAAAAGCAATGCCGTGCTGATAATGATGGCGACCGGATAAAATAAATTACCGGCCAAATCCAATTGACTGTATTTAATCACCATAATCAACCCCTCCAGAGATAAAGCCACGCAAACAGTGCCGATAAACCTGGGCAGTGTGCCCCGCAAGCTAGCGACAGCATTCTGATTATGATCTTCGGCAGGTTCTGAATATTCTTTATTGATAATCAAGGCTAACTCAAAGACAGCCAATGCAATAATGCCAGTATTGATACTCTTTAACAAAATCTCGGTGAGATCCGATTGACTGAGCACACCTTCCCATACGTTAATAAGTAATGAAAAAACAATAGCGACAGCCAAGCCAAAAAAGATCACTGTGAGTACTTTTGCAAAAAATTTTCTTATAAATGAAGCAATTGAATTATCCATTGTATCCTCTAATAAAACGTAAAATGTTAGATTGAATCAATCTGCATAATGACCTCCGGTTATGGGGCCGGCCTATGATTCTCGGATCAGTTAACAGTTAAACCAAAAGTGCACTGGCCTGCATGACAATAACATAATTTCCAAAGGATTAGGCTATCATAAAGACTTTAATGAAGCAGTATACTGCGGGGATAAAGTAGGTAAACCGGTTCACTCAGGCCGTATACTCCAGGCCAAATAAGCGCTGACAAAATAAAAACCGGCAGATTACATCCGAGCAGCATGATCCAGTAAGTTTTCCGTGCAGTTTAAAGTGCTAGGGAATTTTAAAAAAGGCGTTTTGGGAAAAAATCCTACGCCTTCAATGCCCAGCTAAACTGGCCGGAATTTAGCATACACAACAAGGTGATCGCCGTATCATATGGTTAAATACGATAAAACACAGAGCTGTCCGCAGTGTTGCGATACAGTAATGTCACTAAAGACAGACAGTTATTAATGATACCCGGTCATCTCAACGAATCCTTCCCCCCTGTGAGAGCCGCTAAAAGTTGCCATACCTTCAAAATATTCAATACCAAAACGCATGATCTGCTGGTCATTAAGAATATCAATATTCATGTCGATAGCGAAGGGTTCAACTTTTAGTGTAAAGCCCCGAGGATAGCCTCCTTCACCTATCTCCCGACTGGTCAGTTTAATGTCTTCATTCTTAATTGTTTTTATATCACCGTTACTGTTCATCAAACTGCCATACAAAAAATCATCTTGAGAGGAACGAATTCGGTAAATCATAAGCGCCTGATCTTTATTTAAACGTAATGAAAACCAGTCCCAGCCTTGCTGCTCTTCGGCCAGCATTGCCGAACCCCATTCGCGGTCAAACCAGGCTTCACCGGTGATATTTTGCCATTCTCCCTGCCATAATATCTTCCCTTTCACCTCAACAAAGGGCTGCGAATAGTAAAAGCTGGCGATATTTTTATTGGGGTGTTTTTTGCTGAAACCTTTTACTCCCTGCAGATAAAAGGGCTTAGAGGTGGATAGTGTGATCTTAACCTGCCAATTTTCCCGCAGCGCTTGCGGATCATCGTTCAGGCCACCAGCTAGAAAATATTTTGCACTGCCATAACTCAGTTCAGCCGGGAAGAGGTGTGCAGATGACTGCCAACTCCAATCATCTATGCGCGCACTGAACGGGGATTTTTTCAGCTCAACGTTGCCTAACTCCTCACGTCCATCTCGAAACTCTGCCCTATGTAGCTGCGTATCAGCCAAAGCGGCGTGAGCAAAATACCAATGCTGTTTATTGACAGCCGTACGGAATAAAGTCCATTGAGTCGCAAAACGCAGACCATCTTCAGTCTTTAAAATAGCGCTTAGATACCACCATTCATGGCGGAAATTTTTATGCGGCCAATGTGCTTCGGGAAAGATAACCGTACTATTTTCAGAGGGAAGTTGATATTGCTTAGCATCCGTTTGGGCGTGCAGTGGGTTATTACCCGGAAGCTGATTTCCGGGCAAAAAAACAAACAACAATAACAAAGCAGAGACAAAAAATAATAGCAGTAAAATTGTCAACAGCAGACGTCCGGCAAAGAAATTATTGTCTTCAGTCATTTTTTCATCACTCATACAATTGCCCTGACATTTAATTTGTACAAGGGAATCATTAACGCCGGAAGCAATAGAAACAACCCCAGTAGACTGCTCACAGCAAAGGGGGCAATATTCAGCATCAATGGCATAGACCAGCCAAAAGAAGCCGGTAACACTTGTTGCACTAGTGCCTTAGCCAGTATGACCGCAACCGGCCAACTCAGTATAATAGCGCCTGAAATGAGCAGCAACCATTGCACCAGCATGTGCATGAATAACGCCATTTGACTATAACCCAGACTGCGGAGAATGTATAAATCGCGTTTCCGCGCCAACTCCAAACCGGAGGCGGACATAAATAACCCCAAACAGGCGATCAATAATAATACGGCGGCAATGGCGGTGATTAGCACAAAGGTTTGCGAAAATATTTCCAGTGCCATTTTTTTAATTTGTCGTGGCTGATAGACCTGCTGCTCATCAAGGCTTAACGCCGTTATAATCTCCTTCTCTGCAATCACCTGCCCCGCTTTAAAAAACACACCAAAGCCGGTTTCAATCCAGCCGCTAAAATATGTTGTCAGATCCGCCTTGTCTGCTCGGATAGAGTAGCCCGGATAGCCGTACTCGTAATAGATCCCTTTTATCCTGCATCGGTAATTTTGTTGATCCTGACTGACTGTTATTATTTGATTGACCCTGAGCTGTTTTTTTAACGCCAGTTGTTCGTTGATATAACAGCCCTCGTCCGCAGTGCTGACGGACGATTTAAACAATAATGAATCCATCTGACGCGGAGATTGGACACTGAAGAGCTTCACCGAGTCATTATCTGTTTTTGCCCAGGTATGCTGAAAGAGGTTATATTCTTTTACTTCGGGAGCAGACTTTAACCACCCGGCGATAGGCTGTTTCTGTCCGGCTTTGTGGCGAATCAATATATCTGCGTTTAATTGCTGATCAAGATATCTCACAAAAGCGCTTTCAAAACTATTTACCATCAATGCTGCCGCAATACTTGCGGTAAGCGCCAGATAAAATGCAGCCAGTGGTAAATGCCGCCGTACAACCTGTTTGCCGGCGTCTTTAAGGATGTACCTTAAACGGAAAGATTTGACAAAATAAGCGCAGGAAAACAGCACTAGCTGTAAAATAGCAGGCAACAAAACAATGCTTGCCGTTAAAAAAAATCCGTATTTAATCATTAACATTAACCAGTTATCAGCGGGCCAAATCACAAAGCATAACAGCAGCACAGAGGTTATCAGCACAGTTTGGCGGAGAGAAAAAGACTGATCCTGCAATCTTGCCGTACGCACTATATATTTGCTTCGGATCAGCTTAAACTGCCTGATTAATGCCAGCAGGACTGCAACTGATGAAATCGCACACGCCCAGAGGTTATATGACCACTGCCAGTTAAAATGACCGCTGCTGTTCAGAGAATATAGCTGCTCAAGGGTTAATCCTAACAAAGGTAATAAAAAATACACCATGCCCTTGGCCAGAAAAATGCCGAGAATACTGGCACTGAGGATTAAAAATAATGCTTCCAGTAAAAGTGCCGCTTTGATAGTAAGCAACTGCACCCCTAATAAGCGTAACTGTGCCGTCAATTGTGCGCGTTTTCGCCATGCCTGATTAGCCGCCTGATAAGCGATAAACAAACTGATCATAAAACCTAAGCTGGCCAGCGCATTAAGATTAAGATGCAGGGCATCGGCAAAGCCCTGGCGCTCTTCAACTGACCAGGGTTGGTACAAAGATAAATTTACCGGTAAAACAGACTGCAGTATTTGTTTACTTTTTTCGCTCAATGGTGCGACCATCAGATAACTGAAATCCCCCTCTTCCGGAAATAACCGCCAGGCAAGAGTGATATCAAGCAGAGCAACGTTTCCCCATTGCCCCGCAGGGCTTATCCTGAAGGGAATGGCCCTAGTGTTTGCTAAGATAAGCTGATTATCCGAAGGGGAATCTTGCCCGACAGGCAAATTCAGGGCATCAAGATAGCTCTGCGTGAGCATGACATCTTGAATATTAATGGTTTGCGGTTTTAGTAAACTCAATGCCAGCAAGTCGACAGCGAAAAATGTGATATTTTTACCATTAGCGAGTTTTTTACTAAACCTAAGCACCGGGGTTATTTGCGTAAATCCCTGACTTCTCAACTGCGCAAAATCAGCCTTACTGAGTTTCTTCTCCTGATTGGCAACTATATGAAAGGCAACGGGATTTTTTAAAAAAGAATGAGCCTGCTGGTACTGCTCTCTAGTGGCATGATTTAACACCAGAACAGATAATAAAGTGCTTGTTGCTATCGCGAGGCTAAGCACAAATCCGAAATTTAATAATGGTTTTTTTTTATATTCTGCAGCTTGGGTTTTTAATACCAAAAACAGATCCTGATTAAACCATTTCCTGATTTTTCCGGGTGAGAAGATCTTTGCGGAAGTCAGCCAAGTCATTAAACCGCCCGTTCAACCAAGGCTAATTTCCCTTCTGTCAGGCGGTAAGTTTTATCCATTTTCCGCGCCACATGCGCACTGTGGGTGACCAGTAATAATGCGCTATTGTGAAATTTAGCCAACTCAACCAGTAACCTGACCACACAGTCACTGTTGTGTTGATCGAGATTGCCCGTTGGTTCATCGGCAAGTAATAAATGCGGTTGGGCAGCCAGTGCCCGGGCGATGGCAACACGTTGTATTTCTCCGCCGGAAAGTGTTGCGGGGTAATGATCTAATAAAGAAAGTATATCTAACTGATTAATCAGCTTATTACAAAGCAACGGATCATAACGACCCGCCAACCGGGCACTGAATTCAATATTATCCCGGACAGATAAACAAGAGAGTAGATTATATTGCTGGAAAATAATGCCGAGGTACTTTTTTCTCAGCTCACTTAAGGCTTTGTCCGTTGCCTGCGCCAGTTGTAGATCTGCAATCTTAATATTGCCGTGCTGGATAGGCTCCAGCCCGGCGATAAGATTAAGCAAGGTGGTTTTACCGCAGCCGCTGTCGCCCATTAATGCGACGCATTCACCCGCCGACACAGACAAATATATATTTGACAGCAAGCTACGGGTGTTATTACCATCTGTAATTTGATGATTAAGCGACTCAATAATTAACGACACATTTTCTCCTTGAAATATACCCAAACCACTTGTTTATGCACAACGGGCATAGGTAAGAAGCTTGATTATAAAAAGAACTAATATATCAACAACAATCACAATACGGTGTATCTGCTCCCGTTGAGCTAATGATAAGTTTAGTGGCTCTTAGCCTGGTTGACCAAATCTTGAGCTTGACGCCGTAACATACCTGCAGCGCCCAGCCTAAGTGCTTTTTGGGCAAGCGATGCCGCCTGATTGTAAGCACCTTCCTGATAACGCAGTTCTCCTAAACGATAATAACTTTCTGGAAAACGAGGCGCCATTCTAATCGCTCTTTCAAGGGAAGAAGCGGCGGCCTTACTGTCGCCATTTTGCGCCTGCTGATCAGCGCGCTTAAACAAAGAAACTACCGCAGAAGGCGCCCTAGCTGCCCTATCAACAGGCACTTCCTGAGGGGCAGCAATGGACGGATCGGGAATAATAATCACCGGCTCGGGGCGAATATCTATGACCTCTGGCGGTTTAGTTTGATCAACAGGTTGGGTGGGCATGGTGCCACAAGCAACCAAAACCCATGGCAAACACAATACTGCAAACTTATTAAAATAATTCATAATTGTCTCATATTTTATCTACTAATCTTTTAAACCAATCGATTACCTTGGTCGCTCCCTGTTGACAGCGAATCTCTTGATCAGGCTCTGTGCCCACCACAAAGGGGAGTGGAATGGTATTAACACAAGAGGGCTGGCTGCCTTGTCCTGTGTCCCTGTCAACCCAAACAATGTTGATCTCTTCAGGGGGTAAATTTTGAATAGGCAGGCGTGAACGCTGCTTAAAAATATCAGCCCATACTCGCAGCGCACCACTGGATCCGGTCAAACCGGTGCTGCTATTGTCATCTTTGCCTAACCATACAACAGCCATCATATCGCCGGAAAAACCGGCAAACCAGCTGTCGCGAAGATCATTAGTTGTGCCCGTCTTGCCTGCCACTGAAAAATCGGGTAACAACCACTCTAAAGACTTAGCTGTCCCTTCGTGGGTAACCGCCTGCATGGCATGACTCAACATATAAATCGATGCAGCATCAAAACGCTTATCAACCTCCAGAGGATAACTGGTTAATAACTCACCTCCGGGCTCGACAACCGCATTAATAGCCATTAAAGGCGTGTAAAATCCGTCGGATGCGATCGTTTGGTAGATCTGTGCGACCTCAATGGGCAGCAGATCCACCGCTCCCAGCGTCACAGAGGGTAATGCGGGAAAGCTCTGCTCGACCCCCAAACGGTGCACTGTATCAACGACCTTATCCACCCCGATAGTATTACCTAAACGCGCAGTCGCCTGATTATAAGACTTGGCCAGCGCTTTATATAACAACACATCACCATGATCCTCAAGATCATAATTTTTCGGGATCCACTGATCACCATTAGGCAGCTCTAAGCTATATTCATCATCATTGATCGGGGTAGCAAGAGTAAAACGTTCCGGCTGTTCAAGAGCAGTCAAATAAACGGCAGGTTTAAGCAATGAACCGATTTGACGGCGTGCATCCAGGGCGCGATTAAAACCGGCATAACGCCCATCTTTTCCGCCAAGCACGGCGATCACGGCACCGGTGTTTGGCCTTGTTATGACCACGGCTCCCTGCAATTCGCTGCTTTTTCCATTGGACTCGTGTTTGGCAATGTTAGCAGCCAGGCTTGACTCGGCGCTGATCTGTACGAGCGGATCAAAATGGGTGAAGATGGCCAGACCGCTAGAGTTCAAATCTTCTTCTTTATAGTCCCGCTGCAGCTGCCGGCGCACCAGATCCAAGTAAGCTGGATAGCGGCGATTATGTGTGACACTGGGCCCTCCGATTCCCAATGGACGTTTTTTAGCCTTCTGCGCCAAATCAATATCCAGACGTTCTTCCCGGACGGCAATATCTAAGACCAGATTTCTGCGTTCCAGAGCCCGCGCAGGGTTACGCCAGGGGTTGTAATAACTCGCCCCCCTGACTAAAGCCACCAGCAGCGCCTGCTGCTCTATCGACAGATCAGACAAGGGACGATTGAAATAATACTGGCTTGCGAGGCCAAAGCCATGGATAGCCCTCGGGCCATCCTGACCGAGGTAGATCTCGTTAATATACCCCTCTAAAATTTCAGACTTACTGAAATGCAGTTCAAGCAGTAAAGCCATGACAGCTTCCTGCGCCTTACGGGTTAGTGTCCGTTCAGAAGTCAGGTAATAATTTTTAACCAGTTGCTGAGTCAGCGTCGAAGCACCCTGAGAGATGCCGCCATCTTTAATATTGGCGATTAATGCGCGTGCAATACCGCGCGGGGAAACACCAAAGTGACTGTAAAAGCGGTCATCCTCTACGGCAACGAGCATATTTTGTAAGGGCTCAGGTACTTCAGAGAGCTGAACCAATAAACGATCTTCATGATGTGAAGGGTAAATACCGCCTATGGCAAGGGGCTCTAAACGCAGTAATTGCGCCCCATCATTGCTATTGAGTTGAGAAATCCTGCCGTCTTGGATACGCAGAGCGACCTTACGGGCAGGCTCAAGGTCATCACTAAACTGAAACCCGGGCGTATAAATATTAACTGAATTACCATTAATATTGGCTTGGCCCGGCTGTTCAAGACGAGAGACAAAACGGTAACCCAACATACCTAACTCTGTTTTGATATCTTTGACTGTTAGATCGGCCCCTTCATACAGCTCTAAAGGCCGGGCATAAACGGTTGATGGGACAGACCATTTTTTACCAGTGAAAGTAGAGCGGATGGTGGAATCAAGATAAATGATCGCCATTAATGCAATAACCGATGCTGCCAGGAGCAACTTCCACAATAATGACAATTTGGATTTTTTATTTCTAATGGACACGACTACCTCTTTTTTACACAATGAAAATCTAATACTGTTGCTAGCAGCATTTTTATAAATCAAATTATACCTATTCCATCCGCTTTTTGTTTTATATTTCACGCAAAATTGTCTTTTAGTCAGTAAGGCGCCCCTAATGGCTATTAATTTTAATCCGTATAAGTGAAGGAAAAACAGCAGATTGCTCTTATTTCTCCCCTGCCACTGTCTATAGCGGCAGGGTTAAGGGTCATCATGGTAAAAAATATTCTTTTAACTGAATGTTCAACTATCGAGTGCTGAAATACTCATGGCCTTAATATAAGCAAAAATATTTTGACTAACCTGTAACTGCAGTTCATTTAAGGATTTTATGGTTATTTTAGCCAGTATTTTTTGTGTTCCGGTATTTAAGGTTAATAATACGCTGCCGGTCGGCAGGTGTTCTATTTGTTCGACTCGAACGAACAAACAGTTTTGCAGTGAACTGCATTCCAACTTTTTAGTCGCAAGGATCACATCTTTGCTTTCGATTTTTATCAAGAGATCCTGCAGGCTCTCCGGTTTTTTGATCGCGACAAGAATCGCCTGCTGATCAATTAAACCGTGCAGTACTGAAAACTCATCATCCCAATGGACAGCTTGTACATTTACCATCACACCTGAATGTTTATGTTTGGCTAAGCTTAAATCCAAATTTAAAAACAGCGCCTGCGGACTGCCAATACTTTCAATCTCCCCCTTATTCATCAAGATCATTTTATTGCTCAGATAAAAAACTTCCTGCATTGAGTGGGTAATATAGATGATAGGAATTTTTTCACTGAGTTTTTTGAAAAAGGGTAATAATAACTGTCTGCTATGCTGATCTAATGATGACAAGGGTTCATCCATCAGTAACAAATCGGGACCCGTCAAAATGGCTCGGGCAATGGCAATACGCTGTTTTTGGCCTCCCGATAATTGCTGAATTTTTTTATTTAAAAGCGGCTCAAAATCAAGTAATGCGGCTAATTCTGTAATAGAGTATAAACTGTTGGCGGCTTTTTTAGTCGCTAACTTAAGATTACCCAGCGTGTCCAGATGAGGGAATAAACGCGGCTCTTGAAAAACCATGCCAATGCTGCGTTTTTCGGTTTTAATGAAGCTTGAATTATCCTGCCAGGTTTTTCCCTGCCACGCTAAAGAACCACAGAAACTATTATCCAATCCGGCCAAAACACGGAAAAAAGAGGTTTTACCCGCCCCAGAGTCACCAAAAACGGCACAAATTCCCTGCAGCTCCACTTCCCCTTTAAAATGAAACAAGGGCTTGTGCTGTGCTGATTTTTTAAGATCAAATTTAAGCATGGATAATGCTCTGTTGGCGCTTTTGTAATACGCCATAAATAAGCACCAGCAGAGTCATAGAAAAGGTTAACAAACCGAAAGATAGAAGATGTGCCTGCTGGTATTGCAATGTTTCTACATGGTCAAAAAGCGCAATAGACAGCAGTTGCGTTTCCCCTGGAATATTTCCGCCGATCATCAGCACCACGCCAAATTCTCCGACCGTATGCGCAAATCCCAGCGCGCCCGCAATAATAAAACTGGGTAACATCATAGGAAAAACAACGCGGTAAAAGGTTTCTATCGGATTAAAACCCAGTGTCGCTGCAACTTCGAGGTAATCTTTATCTAAATTTACAAAGGCACTTTGTAAAGGCTGCACCACAAAGGGTAAGGAATAAATGAGTGAAGCAATTAACAGCCCCTGAAATGAAAAAGCTAAGGTATCACCGGTTAGTCTTAACCAGAATCCACCGATAAAATTATCCGGTGAAAATGAAATAAGCAGATAAAAGCCTAACACAGTTGGGGGCAATACCAGGGGTAAAGCAACTAATGCTTCAATAAAGGGGCGGAAAAAAAGACGACTGCGAGCAAGCCACCAGGCTAACGGAGGAGAAATAATCAGTAAAATAAGCGTGGTTAAACCCGCCAGTTTCAAGGTGAGTATGATGGCGCTGTAATCTAATTCAGTTAACATATTTTATTGTCAGATACCCTTTTGAACGAATCAAAGTTTGTATTGCTGTCGAGGTTAAATAAGCCATAAAATCTGTCACCTCAGCCCTTTGTATTGCACCGCTTAGCAGCACCCCTTGTTGTAAAATAGGTTGATAATAAGTTGTTGGAATCACAAAAAAGTGATCGGCTTGGTGCTCTAATAATAATGAATATGCCACAAAACCCGCTTTAACATTACCTGAATCTACAAACTGATAAGTCTGACTGATGTTAGCCCCTTGTACATAAGAGAACTGCTCCAACAAATTTAAGTTTTTAAGGGCTTGTTCGGCGGCTAGACCATAGGGTGCAAGTTTAGGATTGGCTATGGCTATCCGCCCCCTAAAGTTTTGCAGGGTATCAGCATTAACCGGCTCAGGATCTTGTGGTGACCAGAAAGCTATTTGCCCCTGTGCATAGGTAAAACGCGAACCGGTCACGCCTTTATCTGAGGCTTCGGTCAATTCTGCACGTTCGCGGTCAGCAGACAAAAACAGATCAAAGGGCGCGCCCTGCTGAATCTGATGATATAAAATACCCGTTGACGCACTTGATATTAATATTTTCTGCCCGGTTTGTTTCTCATAGCGTGCAGCAATTTCAATCAGAGTCGTTTTAAAATTACTGGCCACCGCAACTTTAATACTCGCTTGTACCGAAATGCTGCAAAGTAAAATCAACAAAAACAGGCATCTGGTCATTTTTATTAACAATTTCTTGCTCACTTTTAAGACCATTTATCTAATGCACTGCTGTCTGATTCCCGTGCATCAACCCAATAACTTTTACCTTGACTGTTACACTCTTTTTTCCAAAAAGGTGCTTGGGTTTTGAGATAATCCATAATGTATTCACAGGCCGCAAAAGCATCCTGGCGATGCGTTGTTGCGGTACCGACAAACACAATTTGTTCGCTTAATTTTAATTCACCAACACGATGAATCAAGGTGCAGGCCTGAATATTCCAGCGCTGCTTCGCCTGCGAGACGATTTGGTTTAATGATTTTTCGGTCATTGCGGGATAATGCTCCAGGGTTAAACTGGCAACCTGTTCTCCTTGATTGAGATCGCGTACTAATCCCGTAAAGGTGACTACCGCGCCCACGCTGGATTGTTCACGTAAGCGGTCGTATTCACGCTGTTGATTAAAATCTTCAGTTTGAACCCGGATCATATTTAACCTCCCGTGACAGGTGGAAAAAATGCAACTTCATCACCACTGCAAAGTGGGACATTATCGGAGCGCATGGTTTGATTCACCGCGACCATTAATGTTCCTTTCGAAAGCACTGACGACCAGTTGTTATTTCGTGCTTTTAAGTTTTTGATTAAGGCAGTAAGGTCGTTATTTTCAGCGCTTGGCACCTGCAGTTCACTGACCCCTAACTGATCGCGTATTTGTGCAAAAAATAAAACTTTAATCATCACAATTCCTTACTCACTTAGATTTAAAGTGTCCTGATTTGCCACCGGTTTTCTCAAGCAGTTTAACCTGGGTTATCACCATATCTTTTTGTACCGCTTTACACATATCATAAATGGTTAATGCGGCCACGGACGCCGCAGTCAAGGCTTCCATTTCGACCCCGGTTTTACCTGCTAGCTTGCATAGGCTTTGAATACGGACCCGGTTAAATTCAGGCTCAGCCTCTAACTCTACCTCTACTTTAGTCAGCGCCAAAGGGTGACAAAGCGGTATAATATCAGATGTTTTTTTTGCCGCCATAATACCAGCAATACGCGCAGTGGCAAAAACATCTCCTTTATGGTGTTCTCCGCTTAAAATTAACGCCAAGGTTTCCGCTTTCATTTCCACATAGGCTTGCGCAATGGCTTGACGCTCTGTGGTGTTTTTGTCCGTGACATCAACCATATTGGCTTTGCCGTCTTGATTAATGTGGGTGAATATATTAGTCATAATTTACCTTCTAAATACCTATGTGGGGCATAAAATTACAAGGTTTATGCTGGGAGTTTAACTGTTCAACAATTATTTTCGACCAGGCGGTTTTACAGGCTCCGGTAGAGCCCGGCATGCAGAAAATAACGGTTTGATTGGCAAAACCGGCCAGTGCCCGACTTTGAATAGTCGATGAACCAATTTCCTGATAGGACACATGGCGGAAAAGTTCACCGAAACCTTCAACCTCTTTATCAAATAAAACCGATACCGCTTCGGGTGTGGTATCGCGAGAAGTAAAGCCTGTCCCGCCGGTGATGAGTACCGCTTCAATGCCCGAGTCTGCAATCCAGTTTGAGACAATGGCACGAATTTTATAGGGGTCATCAATAACAATCTTTTTATCCGCCAGTAAATGGCCC
This sequence comes from Psychromonas sp., assembly GCA_036554425.1. GTDB lineage: Bacteria > Pseudomonadota > Gammaproteobacteria > Enterobacterales > Psychromonadaceae > Psychromonas. The sequence continues at coordinate 9,463 of DATBNI010000255.1, read as the reverse complement.
GCTTGCTGTAATGCCAGAGCAAGGTAGCCGCCCGAGGTGTCGGTTTCTTCATTACGCGTATCGGAGACGGTTAATACGGCAATCTTTGCGGCTTTAAACGCTGTTGTAGAAAGGTGACTCATCTTTATTCCTTAGTGTTTTGCAGTCTTTGATAGGTTTCCAGGCAGCTTAACCACTGATCCGGTGTATTGCTGTTTTGGAATCTGCAATCCTGCTGTTTTATATCATTAACCGCTTGTATATTGAGAGTATTAAGTAAGCGGTAGAGCGAACGATGTTTTTTCTGCGCTGAAGCTAGCGCTTCTGTCAGATAATTTTTTAATGGTAAAGTGAGCGCTAATATCATTGGGAAGTTAGCCTGTTCATAAAACACGCCCTGCTGGTGTTTTTTAAATTCAGATAATAAATAAGCACATTGCGGATCCCCTATTAAGGGCATATCTACGGGTAAAACAAACACTGCATCGTAATCATCATAAAGCGCTTCAACACAGGCATGCAAGCCGCCAAGAGGGCCAAGCTGTGGGTATACATCTGTAATACAGTCAAAATCAGAGTAACAACCACTGACAAAGGTTTTATCAATGTCCAGACGGCCGAGCAAGTCTACTGCACGTGCTAATAATGTTTGCTCTGCTAATTGTAACTTTGCTTTGTCTTGCCCCATCCGGGAAGACAACCCACCCGCTAAAACAATGCCTGCAATTTTCAATTTATCATATCCACCTGTAAAATAAAGGAGCATAAATGCTCCTTTACTGTACTTTAGTATACCCCATTAAGATCAGAAATATAACTCGATTACCATCCCTCTATGCCCGCCATATTGGGCAGTCTATGGGCAATACCTTTATGGCAGTCAACACAGGGTTTTTCGCCAGAAGCAAGCGCTGTGGAGTGTTGTTTTTTGCTGCGAGTACCTTGTAACTGAAATCCATAAAATCAAATTCATGACAGTTACGACATTCTTAAGATCAGGAATATAACTTGATTACCATCCCTCTATGCCCTCCATATTGGGCAGTCTATGGGCAATACCTTTATGGCAGTCAACGCAGGTTTTTTCGCCAGAGGCAAGCGCTGTAGAGTGTTGTTTTTTGCTCCGAGTACCTTGTTCGCTGAAATCCATAAAATCAAATTCATGACAGTTGCGACATTCTTGAGAGTTGTTTTCTTTCATGCGATGCCATTCACGATTTGCCAGGTAACCACGCCTCGCTTGAAATTTTTCTTCAGTATCAATGGTTCCCATGGCAAAAGCGACTAACTCTTTAGATGCCTGCACTTTGCGGATAATTTTATCAGTCCAGTTATGGGGTACGTGACAGTCGGAACAGATTGCGCGTACGCCTGAACGGTTAGAGTAGTGAATTGTTTCTTTGATTTCTTTAACAATGGGCGCATGACAACCTGAACAAAATGCTTCTGTATTGGTCACCTCCATCCCCGTATTAAAGCCCCCCCAGAAAATCACCCCGCCCAAAAAACCAATTAACAGGATAAATCCCATCGCGGCAGAAGAAGGGGATTTCATAATGGTCCACAGCCGTTTCAATAAATTTAGCATAAGTAGTTTGCTCCTAACTTACTGTAACGAGTCAACGGGTCGGAAAGTATTTTCCACCAGGGGTTTAGCATCTGCTTGAGTGACATGGCATTGTAAGCAGAAATAACGGCGCGGTGACACATCGGATAAGGTTGTACCCTCACGTGTTTCAAAATGGGTGACACTGATTTTTGTTGCCCCCATTGCGCCCGCATTTTTAAAGCTGTGGCAGGATAAACATTTATTTACGTTCAGATTAAGCTCGTAGCCGCGGATAGTATGAGGAATAACCGGGGGCTGTTGTACATAGTTTCGATCTACCGTGGAATGGTCTCTCGGTACCCGTTTAAGGGGTTCCGATTTGTTGATTTCTGAAATTTGTTGGTAACCGCGCAGCGAATCAACACCACCATTATCGGTTTGCATTACTGTCCCTGCGCTCCATACTGATGTACTTAGCACAAAGACGCCTAAAGCAACAATCCCGGTCAGAAATTTTTTCATGGCTTTCATAACTTTCATAGCTTTCTCCATTTTGCTGTTAATGCTGATGCTAAAATAACAACGAAGAATTTAATATTTTACGGCAGCAACGCAGACCTGTCTGGAAATTGATGCCGTAACGCGTAGGTTAAACTTTCTTAGTAATTTTCACTGCACACTTTTTGTAATCCGTTTGTTTAGAAAGCGGATCCGTTGCATCAAGTGTAATTTTATTCACTAACTGTTTCGCATCAAACCAGGGCATGAATACCAACCCTCTCGGTGGCCGATTTCGTCCACGTGTTTCAACACGAGAAGTTAATTCACCACGACGTGAAGCCAGTACTATCTCATCACCACGTCTTACACCACGTGCCCTGGCATCTTCAGGATGCATAAACACTACAGCATCGGGGAATGCTTTATAAAGTTCAGGCACACGGCGGGTCATGGAGCCTGAATGCCAATGCTCCAATACACGACCGGTGCTTAACCATAGGTCGTACTCTTGATCGGGTGATTCAGCGGGTGGCTCATAGGGGAGTGCGAAAATAACCGCTCTTTTATCCGGATGACCATAGAACTGAACTTCACTGCCTTTTTCGACATAGGGGTCATAACCTTCACGGAAACGCCACAGGGTTTCTTTACCGTCGACAACGGGCCAACGCAGACCACGCGCTTCATGATACTGATCAAAAGGCGCTAAATCATGGCCGTGACCACGTCCAAATGAAGCGTATTCTTCAAACAAACCTTTTTGGATGTAGAAGCCAAAATCACGCGCTTCATCATTTAACTGCTGGTCATCTACTTCGTCTAAACCAAAAGCATCAACCTGGCCATTTTTATAGAGCACATCATATAAGGTTTTCCCTCTGACTTCGGGCATTTTTGCGATCAGATCTTCCGTCCACACCTCTTCAATTTTAAAACGTTTGGAGAATTCAACTAATTGCCATAAATCAGACTTAGCACCTTCAGGGGCTTTAACTTGTTGATGCCAGAATTGCGTACGACGTTCCGCATTACCATAAGCGCCCTCTTTTTCCACCCACATTGCAGTGGGTAAAATAAGATCGCCCATTTGTGCGGTCACCGTTGGGTAGGGATCGGAAACAACAATAAAATTTTCCGGATTACGGTAACCCGGGATAATTTCCTCATTAATATTTGCTCCCGCCTGGACGTTATTGTTGCACATCACCCAGTAGGCATTTAACTTACTGTCTTTGAGCATACGGTTTTGCAATACAGCGTGATATCCGGGTTTAGGTTCTATTGTTCCTTCCGGCAGTTTCCATAATTTTTCGGCAATGGCACGATGTTTAGGATTTGCCACCACTAAATCAGCAGGTAAACGGTGCGAGAATGTCCCCACTTCACGTGCGGTACCACAAGCAGAAGGTTGGCCGGTTAATGAGAAGGGTCCGGATCCGGGTTTAGAAATTTTCCCGGTTAACAGATGCACGTTATACATCAAGTTATTAGCCCATACGCCGCGAGTATGCTGATTGAATCCCATTGTCCAATATGAAACGACCTTCTTAGTCGGATCGGCGTAGACTTTGGCTAATTCAATCAATTTATCAGCAGGCACGCCTGACATTTTAACTGCATAATCGACATCAAATTCAGACACATACTCGGAAAATTCTTCAAAAGTGATCGGCGTCGAAGCACCGGAGTCCGGATTTGCAGCTGCTTTTTGTAAAGGATCAGTTGGTCGTAAACCATAACCAATGTCCGTAACACCTTTGCGGAAATTAGTATGTTTTTTAACAAAATCTTTATCAACCGCATCATTTTGAATAATGTAGTTGGCAATAAAATTTAAGATCGCCAAATCAGATTGCGGGGTAAAGATCATGCCGTTATCTGCAAGTTCAAATGAACGGTGTGTGTAAGTAGACAACACGTGCACCCTGACTTGCGGGTTACTTAAACGGCGATCGGCTAAACGCGACCAAAGAATAGGATGCATCTCTGCCATGTTGGATCCCCACAACACAAAGGCATCTGCATTTTCAAGATCATCATAACAGCCCATCGGCTCATCAATACCGAAGGTGCGCATAAAACCACCCACGGCAGAAGCCATACAATGACGGGCATTGGGATCTAAGTTATTAGTCCGGAAACCCGCTTTCATTAATTTAGAAGCAGCATAACCTTCCCACAAAGTCCATTGACCTGAACCGAACATCCCAACAGATGTAGGTCCTTTTTTCTTCAAAGCATCTTTAAATTTTTCAGCCATGATATCAAAAGCGTCATCCCATGAAACGGGTTCAAACTGGCCATTTTTATCGTATATACCATCGGTCATACGCAGTAAGGGAGTGGTAAGACGATCCTTGCCATACATGATTTTTGACAGGAAATAACCTTTTACGCAATTTAGTCCTTTATTTACCGGTGATTCAGGATCTCCTTGTGTTGCAACAACACGACCATTTTGTGTACCGACCAAAACACTACAGCCTGTACCACAAAACCGACATGGCGCTTTTTCCCATTTTATTTTTGTTAAATCCTGACTTGCAATTAAATTACTCGCTGTTGCTGGTAACGCAATACCCGCCACAGCGGCTGCCGATGCTGCAGCCTGCGCTTTCATAAATTCACGTCTCGTAAATTTCATGTTGTTTCCCCGCTATATGATGAAACCAAATGATTTAATTGAGTTTTCACTGCTTAACCAATTGATATTAAAATTCTAATTTTTCAAACTCATGATAGACAAGGCCGGTATTAATCACCCCGTCTAAGCTATTTATTTTATCAATCACTTCCATAATAACGCGTTGATTGGGCGCTTCTAATACCACTACCGCCTTACCAATGGGTGACATAGTGATTAATTCAGCACCGGATAATAAATTGATACTTATTTCTATTTGCTGCAATTTATCCGGCCTGATATGAACAATTAAACTGGATATATGTAACTCTTCGGTCTTCATGCTAATTCCTTTATAAGGACAGATGCAGTTGGACAAGGTGCCACACAGGCACCACAACCAGTACATAAATCAAGGTTAATTTGAGGGACAGCACTTAACCCTATTTGGAAAGTGAGTGCCTGCGCTTCACAACTTTCACTGCAGCTGCGGCAATAGACATTTTCATAAGATAAACATGATTTGTCGATCTGGGCTTTTTTTAGCCAGGGAGATTGTTTTGTCGAGATAAAAATCTGTTCATCGCAAATCTCAGCACATTTGCCGCAGAAAGAGCATTCACCTAAAGTAAAATTGATATTGGGGTAACCACCATCACCCTTGACGATAATTTTTTCCGGGCAAACCGTTATACAATCAGCACATTGTGTACAATTTTTCAAGAATAAATCGACATTTTGGACCCAAGGTAATAAATTATTAACCGTCACTTTGTCATTATTTTTAAATAATCTTCTTTTGCTGTTATCAAATTCCACTAAAAAGACCTTGTTTATTAAATGGTTATAGGCTGGCAATTTATTATTGAGTAGAGTACAGAATCAGTAGGTTTAATCTTTACTAACTGTAGGGTTATTGATTTAGATCAATAAATAAATACTAATAAATAGAGGTTGATCTGAATTTTAGGCTTCTGTTACGACAGATATAGTGTGGAGTAAATTGAGTTATAGTGTGGAGTAGATTCGATTTCGCAGGACATAACCGCTCAGCGGCCATGCCTGACAGGTTTAACCTCCGATTGATGCAAGGTGCGGTGTTCCTCCAGATTCTCCGAGTGCCAGATAATGACTCACTTTTTTATTTTGCAGTGATCCTAATATTCGTTGCTTGAGCCTTTCTTTATCTGCAGATGTTCCTAAAAGATCTCGTAAATCAACCCCTTCTTCACCGAATAAACACAGATGCAGCCGCCCTACCGATGACACTCTTAAACGGTTACAGGTTTTACAAAAATCTTTACTGTAGGGCATAATTAAACCAATCTCCCCCTGATAATCAGGATGGCAAAAAATTTGTGCGGGTCCATCATGACTTAACGCCTCTTTTTGCGTCCAGCCATTTTCTAGCAGATTTTGTTTAATCCATTCACCGGAAAGGTGGTGTTTATTAAAGAATTCACTGTTATCTTCTGTCTGCATCAATTCAATAAAACGTAATTGAATGGGTTGATCTTTTATCCAGTTAATATACAGGTCAATGTCAATATCATTCAGGCCCTTCATTAACACACTGTTAATCTTAACCTGTTTAAAACCCGCCTTTACCGAATCATTGACGCCCTGCATTACCTTTTGAAACATATTTTTTCCGGTAATAAGGTGAAAAGTTTTTGCATCTAAGCTATCAACACTGACATTAATGGCATCGAGACCGGCATCAAACCATGCTTGTGCATTACTGCTTAAGTTAAAGCCATTAGTAGTAGTGGCCACTTTTTGTATGCCTGGCATACTGGCGATAGTGGCAATTATTTGCGGAAAATCTTTGCGTAAACTGGGCTCTCCGCCTGTTATGCGCACTTTTTTAGTGCCCAATTCGGCAAAAGCCTGTACCAAGTTGGTTATCTCCTGCTTGCTCAAAAACTGTTTTTCATGAGTTCGCTGATAGCCATCGGGCAGACAATAATTACATTTAAAATTACACACATCGGTTATCGACAGGCGTAAGTATTCAAACTTCCGATCGAAGTTATCAATAAGTTGCTGGGTCATGTTAAGTTCCTTTCCAAATACGGGAGGCAAAGACATTTCTCTCTTTACCCTTCTTGCACTGATCAAAATGTCAGACAAGCGGCTTAACAGACTTATTTACCTTAAAAAGGAAACTTAGTTTGATTAAGCTCGGAGCTAGTTTTAAAAAATCGCATCCATTTACCAGGTAAATGAATGTGAAAAGAGACAGTAAATCTGATTTATTAATCATAAACAGATCTACTACAGTTAATTACTTTCTTAGTTATACCTTATTTTACAGTATAACTATACATCTCCTAATTGGCCCATCAATAATCTGTTATAAGATCTATGACTAAATAACGCCAGAAAAGTATGATAGAAATTCTGTTTAGTGGCGATATTTTTGTTAAAATACTTTTTTTACTTTAACCGCGAAACATATGCTTCCAGATTCCCTAAAAACAAAGATCCGGGCAGGTTATGATCTTATTACCCAGGCCTTGCCGCATTTTTCAAAGCGTAAAGCACAGAATTATCTGGTTGCCGAAATCGCCAAAGTACTCGCGGGTGAATATGACAAATCACGGCGCATACTTGTTGCAGAAGCCGGTACCGGGATTGGCAAGTCTTTAGCTTATATACTCGCAGCGCTACCCGTCGCGCAACAGGCCAACAAAAAACTCATTATTTCGACGGCAACTGTCACTTTGCAGGAGCAGTTAATGCATAAGGATCTGCCCTTTTTTTTACGTCATAGTGAGTTTAAATTCACCTTTACCTTAGCGAAAGGACGTCAGCGTTATTGCTGCGAACATAAACTGTTCAGCACCCAACAAAGCGCTGAACAACAGCTTTTATTGACAGAAAAACCCCAAGCCGGTGATCAGGCATTATTAACACGTCTGCACAGCGCTTATCTTGCGGGTAAATGGTTAGGTGATCGCGACAGTTGGCCGACGCCCATTGCAAATCGTATCTGGCAACAGATTGTTTCCGATAAATTTAGCTGTAAACGCGCTCTGGCGAATCATCGCCAGTGTCCTTTCCATCGTGCTAGAGATAATATTAATAAAGCAGACGTTATTGTTGTAAACCACGCATTACTGCTGGCCGATCTGGAGCTCGGCGGTGGTATCATTTTACCCGAACCGGATAACTGTTTTTATGTTCTGGACGAAGCCCATCACCTGCCCAAAATATCTCGGGATTTTTCCAGTGCGCGTGCCAGCATTAAGGGCAGTCAGGATTGGCTTAAAAAAATTAACCAGCTAAGCCAACATATCAATAAGCTCATTAAACGCCACACCACCATCACTCCGGGTATTAATATGCTCGAAAGCGCACAAGAAATAATAAAGGAGCTGAAAAATGTGGAGTTATTTTTTAACAATAACCCAAGCTACTTTAATGAATCAAATCAATACCGATTTGCATTGGGTGAGTTGCCCGAATCCTTACATATTCCCGCCTGTAATTTAAAAGATGAGAGTAAAAAATGTTTATCTGCATTAAATAAACTGGCCAATATTATCAGTGAAGAAATCAAAGACGGTAATGTTAAAACAAAAGATGTTGAACCTTTAATGATTGAACTCGGGTTCTTCCTGCAGCGTATAGACAACATGCATATGCTTTGGGTTATGCTGACCAGAGAAAGAGCAACTAAGCAAGCCCCCATCGCAGCATGGGCAGACAGAGAGAAAGCAGAAATGTATTTAAATGCTTCACCGATAGAGGTCGGCGGGATATTAGAGCATATGTTTTGGTCAAAGGCTGCTGGGGTTATTTTATGCTCAGCCACGCTGACCTCACTGAATAATTTTGAATACTTTAAGCGTCAAAGCGGGTTAAAAAGTAATGACGGCACGCAATACCTGCGCTTAAAGTCACCCTTTGATTACCCCGCCATCCCTTTAATTATTGCCGATATGGAAAACGATCCGACCCAGCAGGGTTTTGATGATGAACTGCTTGAAAAAATAGAACATTATTTGCGCGATAAAGAGGGTAATTTAGTTTTATTTGCATCCTACTGGCAAATGAATTTGGTGGCCGATAAACTCAATAAACAATTCAAAGAGGCTTTATTAATACAGGGGGTTTTATCGCGCAGTAAACTTATCGAAACACATAAACAGCGCTGTGATCAAGGCAAAACAAGTATTATCTTCGGTACCGGCGGGTTATCCGAGGGGCTGGATTTACCCGGCCATTATTTAACCAACTTGATTATCACTAAATTACCTTTCGCCGTGCCAAACTCACCCGTCGAAGAAGCGCATTCGGAGTGGATAAAATCCCAGGGTGGAAATCCTTTTATGCAGCTTTCGATTCCGGAAACAAGTAAAAAACTGATCCAGTCATGCGGACGGTTGATCAGAAAAGAAAACGATACAGGGCGAATTATCATCTTGGATAAGAGAGTCAAAACGAAACGTTACGGGAAAGGTTTACTTGATGCGCTTCCCCCTTTTGCTGTTGAATTTGAGAATAAAGATTAATGACTGAACTTTTTTTGGACCCCGGCACTTGGGCTTTACTTGTATTTGTAGGCTTGATTGCAGGTTTTATTGATGCAGTCGTTGGAGGAGGAGGCATGCTCACTGTGCCGACCTTATTGAGCTTAGGTTTACCTGCGCATTTAACCCTTGGCACAAATAAATTATCTGCTTGTTTTTCTTCGGGGACCGCATCTTATACTTACTTTAGAAAACAATTATTTAATCCTCAATTTTGGCGAAATAGTTTCTACAGTACCTTAATTGGTGCGTTCATTGGCACTGTTTTTGTTA